>WFWZ01000393.1 GCA_015490875.1 Planctomycetaceae bacterium | reverse complement strand
GGATGACAACTACTCCGGCTCGTTCTGTTACATACTGTTAGAACATCCTCTCTGCGCTCTCCGCGACTCTGCGAGAACACCCCTCAGCGTCTCCGCGAAATGCCTTTTAGGCCTCTTCGGCGCGGACCGCGTCGGGAGCATCGCTGGCCAGGAGCTGGCGCAACTGGTGAACTGCCTTCCGGATGTCCGATCGCACGTCCCCAGGCTCACGATTTTGCAGCATGGCGATTTCTTCCACCTCATATCCTTGAACAACATGGAGCAGGAAGGTGCGCCGAACGCGGGCTTCCAGTTGGGCCAGCGCCTGTCGAACGCGGTCGCGGCGTGCCGTATCCGACAGCGACTCCCACGCTTCAGGCATGTGCGTATCGGGGACGATTTCGTCGAGTGTTTCGACGTCTTGGCTGCCGAAGATGCGTTCCAGCCAGAAGTCTTCCTCGAGGACATCTTCATCGGGAGTCAGAGGTTCATCACGATCGCCGGCGTCGATTTGGCCCATCAGGACGCTTTCGCGGTTCTCGACGAGTTCCTCGAGCCGCTGATGGAGCAAATCGATGAGCCATAAATCGATCGGCATGGAGGAGGGACGATTGGGAAATACCTCCCACGCTCGAGCCACGACGTCGTCGAGCAAGTCATCGGCGGTGACTTCCCGTTGGGGAAGTTGACCTTCGATCTCGAGGATGTCGATTTCCTGCCGAGCGTGTTCCCGCACGGGTGCCAGAAACGGCTCGATCAGCTTGAAAAACGCCTGTTTCCGTTCGGATTCGGAAGGAGCCTGCACCAGGGGGATGACTTCGGCCACCTCCTCCCGGCGTCGCTTGCGCCGATACACATAGTCCTTTCGTACTTTTTCGCGGTGTTTCTTCAACTCGCGAATCAGCTCGTCGAAGGCGACATCAAGCGAGGCACGGGCCGTTTCGGCAGCCTCTTCGGAGGCCAGTGTTCCTGTCGGGAGCCGCAACGTGAAACGGGTTTCCCACGGTTGGGTGCGGTGAGGCAGGTGATAGACGGTTACGGCCAGCTCGACCTGGTCCTCAGCGTAACGGCTCACCAGCCGATTCAGCCGCGGCAGTTTGTCCTCGAGATACCGTTTCAATGCCCCTTCGTCCGTTTTGTCTTTCGCTTTCCACGCCCATTGCAGGATCATCGTCGATCTCCCGTGGATCCGAAGTCATCTTTCCGTCATCACCGTCGCTGCTGCCGAGAGCGGCAGACGGCAGCCGGCCTCAGCATACAGCAACAGAGGTATAGAGCAAATCCGGTACCAACGAGAAGATCCTGCCGCTTCGGCCCGCAGCGATGGGCGTCATCGGCCTGATCGAAGGGATTCTCTACTTGACCAAGAGCGACGAAGAGTTCCATCAACGGTACGCGGTCGAAAAGAAGCGGTGGTTTTGACCCTGCGTCGTCGACGCCGCTAGTCGTGTCGGAGGGCTTCGATCGGATCCATATTCGCCGCCTTCTTCGCCGGATAGACTCCGAAGACAACTCCGACCGTCACTGCAATGGCCACCGATAGGATCACTGACCATGCGGTGATGCGAGGCTCTAGTTCCCGGACGATCTGCGGAACGGCATCGGGCCAAAGGGTAATGGCGACCTGGCGCGCCGCGCGGAAGATCGGCTTGCACGTCAGACCACAGGCGACGCCTAGCAATCCGCCGGTCACCGTGAGAACGACCGACTCGGTGAGGAACTGGCTGATGATGTGTCGGCGCGTGGCGCCGAGTGCGCGGCGGATGCCGATCTCCCGCGTCCGCTCTGTTACGGTCGCCAACATGATATTCATGATCCCGATGCCGCCCACCAGCAGTGAAATGCCGGCGATGACGACCAGGAGGACATTGAACATCGCGCGAGTGCGTTGGGCCTGCCGCAGAAGCTCTTTGGGAACGACGACCGCATAGTCGGGCTGGTCGTGATACTTGGCGAGCAGCGACTCGACGACACGAGCGGTCACGTCGACGTCGTCGATCGAATCGACGGTGAGCGTCACTTGACTCAGCTCGACAATTTCTCCCGTAAAACTCCCCGGCCGCCGTTCCATCACGAAATCGCCGACGCGCTGGTAAAGAGTCTCCAGGGGGATGTAGGCATCGAGATCATAATCGCGTGAACTGAGACTGCCTCCGATGGCTGCCGAAGCCGCACGGTAGCGAGTCTGGCCGATCACGCGGTACAGGTCGTTGGCGACCCAAACGGGTTTGCCGATCGGGTTCTCGCCAGGAAAGAGGCGGCGGGCGAGTCCGTGAGCCAATACGATCACGTTCTCGCCGTGGTCGTGCTTGCGGAACCATCGACCTCGGGCGATTTCGAGCCGATTCAATTGCAGGTATTCATCAGAGCACCCGACGAGGACCGCGTCGACGAACCGATCTTGATAGTGGAGAGTCCGTCGGAGCTCACGCATCCGGACCGCTCCGGTAATCGTCGGAATGTTGCTCAAGAACCGCGCGTAATCGGCTCGCAGAATGCCGTACCGCTGCACGCGATCGTTGCTGTCATTCTTGCCTTCGGGCGTCGTCGGTTTGACGCTCCGGACGATGATGTTGGTCGAGCCGAGATCTTTGATCTGTTGTTGAGCTTGATAACTGACGCCTTCCCCCATGGCGACCAGCCAGATAACGGTGGTCGTTCCAATGAAAATGCCCAGTGCCGCCAGGGAAGCGCGCAACTTCTGCAGAAAGAGGCTCTTGAAGGCCAGTCGCAATGTTTGGCGATATGAGCCGTTCACGTTGGACCTCGCCGGCCGACGGTCAGGCTTGTGTTGCTTGGCCGCCCTTTTGGGAAGGTCGGTCCTTGCGTGATGGCAAAAGAGCCCCCCGCCGGGCTTCTCGAATCAGATCAAGTGGATTGAGAACGACTGACTCGCCTTCGCGCACGCCAGCTTTCACAATGACGAACTGGTCGTTGGTATCACCGAGTTGGACTCGGCGTTTGCGCGGTCCTTGGGGCGTTTGCACCCAGCAGTACGTTCCGTCTTCATACTCGACGATCGCCGCCACCGGCACCGTCACGACGTCTTCGTAGCGAGCCAGCTCGACTTCGACCGCGACGCTCATGCCCGGTCGCACCGCCGGGTGACGTTCTTTCAGCTTGATGATCGTGTCGTATTTGACCACGTTGCCGTTCCACCAGCCGGTCGGACGTGTGACGGATGCTACCGACTCGACCGTTCCATCGACCCATGTTTGCTGGATCTTCACGCGAGCCGGCATGCCGGGGTGGACGCGATCGACCTTGGACTCGTGGACTCCGATCTTCACCTGCATCTGGTTCAAATCGGGAATCATCAGCAGCACTTGATCTTCACGCACCACGGCGCCCTCCTTGATGTCCGGTGTGTCGCTCCACTCGGCCGCCGACGGATAGATGACGATGCCCGAAGCCGTGCTGCGGACGGTGCAGTTCTTTAATTGCTCTTCTTCGCGTCGAAGCTTGGCTTCGGCCAGTTCGAGTTCTGCCTGGTACGCGGCCAAGCGAGCTTCCGAAGCCGCCAATTTGCCTTCGAGATCCTTGAGCGTCTTTTCTTTGGTGAATCGGCGGAGCGCCTCGAGTTCTCTTTGCTTGACGTCAACTTCCAGCTCGGCATGGCGAACCGCATCGAGTTGCGTCGCGAATTGCAGGCGGCTGATGTATCCCTTGCGGAAGAGGCGTTCGGAGTGCTCAAGTTGATTCTTGGCCGACTTGAGTTGCGATTGGGCGATCACGAGTTCCTTCTCCTTCGTGGCGAGCTCAGAGGGATAGGTTCCTTCCAAATACTCGGTGATGGCGATCCGATTCGTCGCCACTTCGGCCTCGGAGATTTTTACATTGCCGCGAGCCGTTTCCACGACGATGCGCTGCTGTGTGATCGAGTCCTCGATCTTGGACGTGTCGAGTCGCACCACGACGTCGCCCGGCTTGACCTTGGTGCCCGTTTCAATGACCCACAACACGGTGCTGCCGCCCTTGACACGGCACTTGATCTTCTCGTTGCTCGAGCTCTCCAACGTTCCCTTCTCGGCAATGGTCACGACGAGCTCGCCGCGCGCAGCGACATGCGTGAGGAGGTCCGGCGACGGTGGCCGGACGAGCGATCGCCAGAGGCTCGCCGCCAAGCCGACAACCAAGGCAGCACCCACCAGCCCCAGAAGGAGTCCTTTCCAGCCGGCAAGCCATCGGCGAGGCGCCGTCGACGAGGCATGCTTGTCCGGAGCCACCAGCTCGGGACGAGACTGGAGGGGAAGAGATGCGGACGTCTCAATAGGGACCGTCATGGGATCATCCCTTGGGGGAAACGACGGGAGTGGGCAGCGGCGACTTGCCGCCGGCGGAGTCCATTATACCTGATCGGCCACCGCTTCGAATACGGTTCGTTTCCAGGGACGGTCACAGATGACGGCCAGCCATCCATCCTCGCATGGCTTGCGTCAGTTGCTCGACCGCCGGGCGAAGCTCCGCGAGGAGATTCCCGGCTTCGTTCGTAACCAAGCCGGCTCTGCCCATTTCCTCAAGTTTCAGCGCCGTGTCGGCTGCTCTCTTGGCGTCGTACGCGGCCACAAGGCCTTTCAGACGGTGGGCGGCCAACTCGAGTTGCCGGGGGTTGGGTTCGTCGATCGCCTTTTGGATCTGGTCGAGGAGTTCAGGGCCGTCGTTGAGGAAGAACTTCATCTGTTCGGCCAAGAGTTCCTCATCGCCATCCATCCGTTCGAGCGCCTGGGCGAAGTCGAATTCTTCGGATTTTGTCGCAGGAGCGGCCGGGTATTCGGTCGCGGGAGCTCGGCTGGCCAGGCGTTCGACCGTGGCAAGCAATTCCGACGCGTCGAGGGGCTTGGCGAGATAGGCATCGGCGCCCGCCGCCAAGCACCGCTCGCGGTCGCCGGCCATCGCGTGAGCCGTCAACGTCACGACAGGCGTGTGATGACTCGATCCTCGTTCCTCCTCACGCATCTTTCTCAGGACATCGAAACCGTCCATCTCGGGCATTTGGACGTCGAGCACGACCACGTCGAACGGCTGACTCCGCCACTTCTGCAGGGCGTCGGCACCACTGGAGCTTTCGACACACTGGTGCCCATGCCGTTCGAGAATCCGTCGAGCCAGTACACGATTGGCATCGTGGTCGTCCACTATCAGTACGCTCAGGGGTGGAACCGCCCGGCTTGGTTGGGTCGAGCGATGCTGACCGTCGTCGGTTGGCCGGTCAGACTCGGGCGTCGTTTCGACTCCCCCTTCCACCTCGACGGAAACAGCCGACGGTTCATTTAGCCGAGCCAAGATGGCGTCGGCCAGCGCCTGTTGCGACACGGGCTTGATGAGGCACGTGATTCCCGTCTGGTGACATTGATGAGTCACTTCCGGGGCATCGACCTCGAAGATGGCGACGACGTGAGGAATCTTTTCTTGCAAACTTGCAGCCATCTCGACAAGCCGTTGCGCCTGATGCACATCGGCGATTTCGACAAGCACGAGTTCGACGTTATTCGCATCGTCCTGGCGTACGGCGTCCAAGGATGAGGCGTCGGAGGCGCGACAGCCCCATGTCTTGAGCCAGTCGTGAAGCACGCGTCGCGTTGTGGCATCGCGCGTCACGATGAAGGCGCTCTTGTTGGCGAGCACCTGACGCATCTGCTCGGCGATGCGCTGGCGTAGTGGCTCGGGCGACGCCAGCGGAAAACGAAGCGTCACGTGGAACGTAGACCCTTGGCCTTCGGAACTTTGCACCCAGATTCGCCCATCCATCATCTGGACCAGCTCCGCCGTGATCGTCAGTCCCAAACCGGTGCCGCCAAACTTGCGCGTTGTCGACGCATCGGCCTGCGTGAACGACTCGAAGATCCGTTCGAGTCGGTCTGGGGGGATGCCGACGCCGGTGTCTTCCACGGCGAGGTGGATTCCAACTTCGTCGTCGGTGCGCCACTGTTCTTCCAGCACGACGCGAATCGATCCTCGCTCGGTGAACTTGATCGCGTTATCCAAAAGGTTGAAAACGATCTGCCGCACTCGCACTGGGTCGCCTTGGACGATGTCAGGGAGGTCGAGTGGCGCAGAGATTTCGATGGGGAGGTTCTTCGCGTGAGCTTTGACGGCAAGGGCTCGAATCGTCTCGCGAACGACGTCGGCCAGGTTGAATTCGATTTGTTCGAGCTGAAGTTTGCCCGATTCGATTTTGGAGAGATCGAGGACGTCGTTGAGGAATTGGAGGAGAGAACGCGCCGAGTCATGGACGACGGTCAGGTATTCGCGCTGTTCGGGAGTCAGCTCGGTTGCGAGTGCCAGCTCGGTCATGCCGAGGATGGCGTTCATCGGCGTACGGATTTCGTGACTGATGTTCGCGAGGAACTCGCTCTTGGCCCGGCTGCTCGCCTCAGCCGCTTCCTTTGCCTTGCGCAGAGACTCTTCTTCCTGTCGGCGGCGCGTGACGTCGGTATTGATCAGTACCCATCGTTTCAATTCGCCATCGGCGTTGTAGACCGGCGTGAGGCTGCATTCGGCCCAGAAGGTGCGACCGTCCTTGCGGTATTGCAAGACGTCCTCGGACCATTCATGCCCGTGAGCCAGTGCCTGCTCGAAGGATCGGCCGACCGCCGGCGTGGTGCTCGGGCCGAAGACAAGTTCGTCGAAACGTTTGCCGACCGCTTCGTGCGGGTTGTAGCCGGTCATCCGGACGAAGGCTTCGTTGACCCAGAGGATCGAACCGTCGGCGTCCAAGATGGCGATGCCGTTCTTGGTCTTGCTGATGACCAGCGACAGCATGGCCAGGTTTTCAGCGCCGGTCGCTTCTTCGGCAACGGGCGACTCAGGTTCCCGGGAGCGGATCTGCCCGAGTTCCACGCACAGAGAACGACTCCAGCGGTGCACGACCACCAGCGCTTCCTCAGCCGAGGGCGCTTGCAGCAGTTCTGACCAGACGGCCACTTCCGACTCGCTGGGAGCTCGGATGGCCGGGGCTAGGGCCTGAGCGAGTCGCACCGAGGGACGGCCGTCGGGCCCATGAACGAGTTCGAATTCGTCCAGCATGCCACGAGCCGCAGAGGTCTTGGCATCGGGGAGCTGGCTCGAGGGGGCAGCGCTGCGGGCGGATGATTGGCCGTCGGTTGGGGGGGAGAACGTCACTTCTACTACCCGATGGCCGTGTCGCCGGGCCAGACCGAAGGTGACGCCGGCTCCGCCGTACGTCTCTAAGAAGGCTTCGGCGATGAGGCGGACCGATTCTCCGAGCTCTTCGCGGCGTCGGGCCGGCAGTTCGACCAGGGCTGCGAAGAGCCGGGCTCGCTGTGCCATCCGGCGAACTTCCCGAGCCGACCTCAGGTCGAACCTCGCGACTGCGGCGTTGACAACGCGCCGTTCCGGAAGCACCAATCGGAAGACGTGTTTGGCCATCTGGCTGGTCTCGCCCGTCGCTGTTCCCCACCGGCACCCTCGGCCGTCTCGAAGCGTCCCCATGATGGGCGACCTTGGCACGGCTCGCAAGACGGCGGGATGCAACGGCCGTGCCAATTGGACGAGGAGAGCCGCACGGCTTGCATCGCCGTCTCCACGCCCCCACAATCGGTTCTTTGGATGCTCCGTTCCCGGTTTCGCACCGCACCTAGGCGATGGCCAGAATCCTGATTGTCGACGACGAGCCCGCGGACCGCCATCTCATGCAGCAGGCCCTCCAGAAGGAGGGGCATGAGCTCGTGGCGGCGGCCACGGCGGCCGAGGCTCTGGAGGAGGCCCGCCGGGAGCCTCCCGATGTCGTCTTGTTGGACATTCTCCTACCTGACGCCAACGGGCTGGAGACCTTTGAGCAGCTTCGAGCTTTGGATCCGCATCTTCCGGTCGTCTTCGTAACGGCGTCGGGTTCGAGCAACCAAGTGATCCAGGCCATGCAACTGGGGGCCTTGGACTACCTCGTCAAGCCGCTTCGCGTGGCCGATGTGCGCCAAGCGGTCCAGCATGCTCTTGATGTGCGGAACATGGCGCTGGCCGAGCCGATTCGCCAGCCGATGCCGGCCGGTGCGGACGGGGACGTCATCATCGGACGGTCTCCGGCCATGCAGAAAGTCTACAAAGACATCGGCCTGGTCGCGACGCAGGACGTGACCGTACTGATTCGCGGCGAGAGTGGCACCGGCAAGGAGTTGGTGGCTCGTGCCATCTACCACTTCAGCCGGCGCTCGGACGGGCCGTTCCTGGCGGTCAACTGCGCAGCCATCCCCGAGCCACTGTTGGAGAGTGAGCTGTTCGGGCACGAAAAAGGGGCGTTCACGGGGGCGGACCGCCGGCGCATCGGCAAGTTCGAGTTGTGCGATGGGGGGACGTTGTTCCTGGACGAGATCGGCGATATGCCGCTCGTGCTGCAAAGCAAGTTGCTCCGAGTACTCCAGGACCAGACATTCCAGCGAGTCGGCGGGAACCAGACGATCAAGACCGACGTCCGGATCCTGGCGGCGACGAATCAAGATCTGGAAGCCCTCGTTCGCGAGAAGCGCTTTCGAGAAGACCTGTATTATCGCCTGAACGGCTACACGATTTTTCTGCCTCCTTTGCGTGAGCGCGACGGGGATGTCGACTTGCTGGCCGACTTTTTCCGCCAGCAGGCGTGCCGGGATCTGCACAAGGACGTGCAGGGGTTTTCGCACGAGACGCTGGAGCTGTTCCACCGGTATCCGTGGCCTGGGAACGTGCGGGAACTCCAGAACGTCGTGCGCCACGCCGTGTTGAAGGCGACGGGACCGGTCATCATCCCCGAGTGCCTTCCTCGGACACTTTTGGACTTCGCCACTACGTCCGGCAAGTCGGCGGCCGGCGCGAATCAGGAGGTGACTCGGGCAACGAGACTCGACGTCGAAGCGCGCATCGAGGAACGGCTCCGATCCGAGTCGAATCATGTCTATGACGATGTGATTGGGCCGGTGGAGGAACTCTTGGTCGAGCGGACGCTCGAGTATTGCCAGGGAGACCGGGACGCGGCGCTGCAGCGGCTGGGGGTGAACCCGTCTCAGTTCCGGTCTCCGGCCGTATTGAAGCTCTTGGACCTGGACCACGCCGCTGGTGGGATGGACTCGCTGATCCAGCCTGGGATGACGATGGAGGCGATTGAGCGGGAGGCCATCCGCCGGGCGCTCGCGCACAGCGGGGGAAAACGCGTCGAGGCGGCCCGGAATCTGGGGATCAGTGTCCGGACACTTCAGCGGAAGATCCGCGAGTACGGATTGGACCCGGATCTGGGTTCGAAATAGTTGGAGGCGTCTGGCCGCAAGTCCAGAAGTCCCCGACTCGAGGGCCCCACTTCGCCACTGAAAACTGCGGGTTTGGCACGGTGCGTGCTGACCTCTTTCCGAGGGGTGCCCCTTGCCTTGGAGATGTCCGGGGCGAATGATAGTGGCACCCAAGCTCCGCCGGGGCGGGGCGGAGACTGACGAGAGGAGGTAGCATTATGCACCGGAAAGAGTTTATCCAGAAGATGCAGCAGGTTCTCATGCGGAGGCGTTCGGCGTTGCGGCAGGCGCTTTCGGGGGAGCTGAGCCAGTTCAATATCAGTTCGGATCGGCACGTTGGCGACGAAATCGACGCGGCCTTGGACACCGACTACGGCCTGATCAACGCCAATTTGGCGGAAGTGGAAAGCCAGGAGTTGGCGGCCATCGACGCGGCGCTCGAAAGGATCCGCGAGGGGACGTACGGCATCTGCCAGGAGTGCGGCAAGCGGATTCCCGTGGCTCGGCTCCAGGCACTCCCGTACGCTCAGTATTGCGTCAAGTGCCAGCAGAAGCAGGACGAACAGCGACGAGGCCAGCGTTCCCAAGCCTACACGCCTGTGTGGGGGGAGTAGGGTCAGTCCGTGGAAGCGGTGCGTGTGGCGGAACCCTGCGGACACTTTGGCAACCGGAACACCCCCGGCGCCTATATGTCCTGTTCGCCGTATAGGTCGTATGGAAACGAGCTCTGCCATTTCAGGGGTTCCAGTAGGACTTATACGACCTATAGGACTCATAGGATTCTCGCCGCTTGGCGGCGAGCCGTCGTATTTGTCCTCTAGGTCGTATAGGTCCTATTAGAACCCACCATCCATCACCTTCGGTGGTTGCCAGGCTGGAAGGCCGGACCCAGGTATTCACGGAGACGTTTTGCATGTTGGCAGCCGCAGCTTCTCGCACGATGTTGGTGGTGGCCGCGAGTGTGAGCATGAGCGCATCGGTCCGGCGAGCGGTCGGCGAGGTAGGCCTCGTTTTTTGCATTTTTCCAATTGAGGGACACAAGTGAATCGTCATTGCAAGTTCATCAAGATCATCGTCGTCGGGTTGGTCGGTTGTAGTCTGAGTGGATCGTTTTCCGACTTCCCGTCGATCGCCGAGGCGCAGCAGGGCCGACGAAGGCAAGCCCGAGGCAGACAGACGCAGGCGCCGACTCGAAGTAAGCACTATGAGCACCACACCTACAAGGCCAAGGACGGTACCAGCATCGACTATTGGCTCATGACTCCGGCCGAAATCGAATCAGGGCACAAGTACCCCTTGGTGCTGGCACTCCACGGTCGGGGAGGCACAACGACGGCTGCCACCGTGTTGGGATCGGACAAGTACCGTCGTCAGTTCCCGTGCTTCGTCATGGCGCCGGCATCCACCCGAGAGGGAGTTTGGGCTCGAGCTCGAAAGACCCCCGACAATCGCCGCCGAAGGAAGGCGGGCAAGGAGATGTTGCCGGCCGCCATTGAGGCACTCGAGTCACTGCTGGAAAAATATCCGATCGACCGCGACCGCATCTATGTGACCGGACAGTCGATGGGAGGTTTCGGGACGTTCGGAGCGCTGGTGCAGCGGCCCGATCTGTTCGCGGCTGGGATTCCCGTGGCCGGCGGCTGGGCCGTGCGCGACGCCGCGAAGATCAAGAATATCCCGATCTGGGTCTTCCACGGCGACAAAGACAATGTGGTGCCGACCGAACTGAGTCGAAACATGGTGGAAGCGATCCGCAAGGCGGGCGGCGATCCGAAGTATACCGAATTTGCCGGTGTGGGGCACAACAGTTGGTCGCGCGCGTACGCTTCTCCCAGAACGTGGGAGTGGCTGTTTGCTCAGAAGCGCCAGCCCCGGTAGCCCCCGCGTTGTGCAAGTCGCGCAGGGCCGTCTTGCCGCTTTGAGAGCCGGATCCATGGCTCTCCCACCTGCTCAGCTACCCGGGGCACTCGCCACTCTGTCCGGCCAATTTGGCGAGAGTGGCTTTCTAGTGCTAGACAAGTTCCCCCTGAAGGGTTGTTTCGGTTGTTAGAGCCCGCTCTTTAGGCCCGTCCGACCTCCTGGCACAGGTTTTGCTCTAAGCCGCTGGCGGTCCTGATGCTGCCGCATTGGCGGGGCGTTTTCGGTCGTTGGAGCGGTGGCCGAGGGCCGGGAATTCAAGAAAAAGCGAGACACTGACTACCGCTCGCGGAAGATGTGGCTCCGCGAGCCACGAACAGGAGGATGAACATGAAGGGTGAAAAGATCATCGGCATCGACTTGGGCACGACCAACTCGGTGGTCGCCGTCGTGGAAGGTGGCGAACCGAAGGTCATTCAAAACGCCGAGGGCAATCGGCTCACGCCCTCGGTCGTGGCCTTCACGGACAAGGGGACGCTGGTGGGCGAGCCCGCCAAGCGGCAGGCGATCACCAACCCTAAACGGACGATCTACTCGATCAAGCGTTTCATGGGTCGCCGGCACCGCGAAGTCGAAACGGAAGAGAAGATGGTCCCCTACGAGATCGTCGGCGGCCCGGACGACTACGTGAAGGTCAAGATCGACGACAAGGAATACACGCCGCCGGAGATCTCGGCGATGGTCTTGAGGAAACTCAAGGAGGCGGCCGAGTCGTACTTGGGCCACAAGGTCAACAAGGCAGTCATCACAGTGCCGGCCTACTTCAATGACGCTCAGAGGCAGGCGACCAAAGACGCCGGCCAGATCGCCGGACTCGAGGTGGCGCGGATCATCAACGAGCCGACGGCGGCGGCACTCGCCTATGGTCTGGACCGCAAGAAGGACGAGAAGATCGTCGTCTTCGACCTCGGGGGTGGTACGTTCGACGTGTCGTGCCTCGAAGTGGCCGGCAGCGACGACGGCGAGGACAGCCGCACCGTCTTCCAGGTGCTCAGTACCTCCGGCGACACGCACCTCGGTGGGGACGACTTCGACGAAGTCCTGATCAACTACGTGGCCGACTCGTTCCAGAAGGAACAGGGGATCGACCTGCGGAAGGACAACATGGCGTTGCAGCGCTTGCAGGAAGCGTGCGAGAAGGCGAAGAAGGAGCTCAGTAGTGCTCCGTCGACCGACATCAACCTTCCCTTCATCACGGCGGACGCCAGCGGTCCAAAGCACTTGCAGATCACGATCACGCGAGCGAAGTTCGAAGAGCTGATCGATCCGTTCATGGATCGCATCCGCAAGCCCCTGCAACAGGCACTCGACGATGCCAAGCTCAAGCCGAGCGACATCGACGAAGTGGTGCTCGTGGGCGGTTCGACCCGCATTCCGAAGATCCAGAAGCTGGTCGAAGAGTACTTTGGCAAGGAACCGCACAAGGGCGTGAATCCCGACGAGGTCGTTGCCATTGGTGCGGCCATCCAGGGAAGCGTTTTGGCGGGCGAACGCAAGGACGTCCTGCTGCTCGACGTCACCCCGTTGTCGCTCGGTATCGAAACCGAAGGCGGTGTTTTCGACAAGGTGATCGAGCGCAACACGACGATCCCAGTCGAAAAGACGCGGATCTATAGCACGGCTGCCGACAACCAGCCGGCAGTGACGGTGCGGGTCTTCCAGGGTGAGCGTCCGATGGCCGCCGACAACCGGTTGCTGGGCGAATTCAACCTCGAAGGGATCCCGCCCGCGCCTCGCGGTGTGCCTCAGATCGAAGTGAAGTTCGACATCGACGCCAACGGAATCCTGAAAGTCTCCGCGAAGGAACTCAAGACCGGCAAAGAGGCGTCGGTGCGGATCGAGGGCTCGTCCGGCTTGAGCAAGGAAGAGATCGAACGGATGCAGCGCGAGGCCGAACTGCATGGGGCCGAGGACAAGCGGAAGCGCGAGTTGGCTGAGGAACGCAACAAGGCGGACCACCTCGTCTATCAGCTCGAAAAGCTGATGAAAGAGCACGAGGACAAGCTGACCGACAGCGACCGCGAGCCGCTGAAGCAGGCTATCGAAAAGGTCAAGGAGGCGGCCAAGGGGGACGATGTCGAGGCGATCAAGTCCGCCTTGCGGGAGCTGGAGCAGGTACAGCAGGCCTTCACGAAGGTGCTGTACGAGAAAACGCAGGCTGCCGGCGCGGCGGGCGGCGCGTCCTCGGAAGGAGGCGGTTCGCAGGGACCGTCCGATGACGAAGCGATCGACGCGGAGTTCGAGGTGAAGAACTGACGCGATCCAGGAAGGAATAGGAGCGAGGCACGATGGCATTTCGATTCGACAAACTGACGATCAAGGCTCAAGAGGCTGTTCAGCGAGCCAAGAACCTTGCGGAGGAGCGGGGACACTCCCAGATCGAACCGCTCCATCTGCTCGCCGGACTCTTGGCCGAAGGCGAAGGGATGGTTGCCCCGGTGCTCGACAAGGTGGGCGCCAACCGGGCGCAGTTGTCGTCGCTCGTGGCTGCCGAGCTGGATCGTCTTCCCAAGGTCAGCGGTGCGGTGCAGGTGGGGCTTGCGCGTGAGCTCGACCAGGTCTTCCAGCAGGCCGCTTCGCTGGCCGAGCAGATGACCGACGAGTTCATCTCGACGGAACATCTGCTCGTGGCACTGACGGCTGTCGAATCGAAAGCCAAAGGCCTGCTCGAAGTCAACGGTGTCTCGCAATCCGATCTCCTCGCGGCGCTCAAAGAGCTCCGCGGGGGATCGCGAGTCACCGATCAGTCTCCCGAAGACACCTTCCAGGCACTCAAGAAGTTCGGCATCGACTTGGTCGAGAAGGCCGAGCAAGGGAAACTCGACCCGGTCATCGGCCGCGATCAGGAAATCCGACGCGTCATCCAGGTCCTCTCTCGCCGGACCAAGAACAACCCCGTGTTGATCGGCGAACCTGGCGTCGGGAAGACGGCGATCGTCGAAGGGCTGGCGCAGCGCATCGTCGAGGGGGACGTCCCCCAGAATCTCAAGGACAAGCGCCTGGTCGCACTCGACATGGGAGCGCTCATCGCCGGTTCCAAATTCCGCGGCGAATTCGAAGAGCGGCTCAAGGCGGTTTTGCGCGAGGTCCAGGAAGCGGGCAACATCATCTTGTTCATCGATGAGTTGCACACGGTGGTCGGAGCGGGGGCGGCCGAGGGAGCTTCGGACGCCGCCAACCTGCTCAAGCCGGCACTCGCACGCGGCGAACTGCGGTGCATCGGCGCCACGACGCTGGACGAATACCGCCAACACATCGAGAAAGACAAAGCACTCGAGCGGCGTTTTCAGCCGGTCTTCGTCTCGGAGCCTTCGGTCGAGGACACGATTGCCATCCTTCGAGGGCTTAAGCCTCGTTATGAAAGCCACCATGGCGTCAAGATCACCGATTCGGCGCTCGTGGCTGCTGCGAAGCTGTCCCACCGTTACATCACCGATCGGTTCTTGCCGGACAAGGCGATCGACTTGATCGACGAGGCGGCGGCGCGCATCGCCATGGAATTGGCGAGTGTGCCGACCGAAATCGACGAGGTGCAGCGGCGCTTGCGGCAACTCGAGCTGGCCGCGAGGCAGTTGCAAGATGAAACTGATCCGACGGCGCGCGAGCGGCTGGCGGAGATCGAGGAGGAGATTGCCGAGCAGAAACGGCTGTTGGCCAGTCTTCGCGAGGAATGGGAAGCGGAGAAGCTCGGGATGGGAGACATCAAGAAACTCCGTTCCGAGTACGATGCCGTGCAACTGGAGTTTTCTCGACTCGAGCGTTCGATCAAGGAAAAGCAGTCGGCCGGATTGCCGGTGAGCGAGCAGGAGTATCAGCAGCTCTATGAATTGGACGTCAAACGTCGGCAGTTGATGGAGCGCATCGAGGCTCAAGAGCAGAGTGCCGAGTCGGAGGAGAAACCGAAGAGCGAACGTCGCTTGTTGCGGCAGGAGGTGACCGAACAAGAGGTTGCCGAAGTCCTGAGTGCGTGGACAGGGATCCCCGTCACTCGGATGCTCGAATCGGAAAAAGAAAAACTCCTCAAACTCGAAGACCGCTTGCACGAGCGGGTCGTGGGGCAGGATGAGGCGGTCGAAGCGGTGGCGAATGCAGTCCGCCGGGCTCGAGCCGGTCTGCAAGACCCGAATCGTCCCCTCGGTTCGTTCCTCTTCCTCGGGCCGACGGGTGTCGGCAAGACCGAGTTGTGCAAGGCACTTGCCGAGGCGCTTTTCGATGACGAAAACGCGATGGTGCGCATCGACATGAGCGAGTTCATGGAGCGGCACACCGTGAGTCGGCTCATTGGAGCACCTCCCGGATACGTCGGCTATGAAGAGGGTGGCAAGTTGACCGAAGCGGTTCGGCGCCGTCCTTACAGCGTCATCTTGCTCGATGAGATTGAAAAGGCGCATCCCGACGTCTTCAACATCCTCTTGCAGGTACTCGATGAAGGGACGCTCACGGACAACCACGGCCATCACGTCGACTTCCGCAACACGATCGTCGTGATGACGAGCAACATGGGGAGTCAGGAGATCCAGCGCATCACCGAGATCGGCGGCAGCGAGGAGGAGATCAAGAAGGCAGTTATGGACGTCCTGAAGACGCGGCTCCTTCCGGAGTTCCTCAACCGAATCGACGAAGTGATCGTCTTCCATCCACTCAGGCGCGACCAGATCCGGCAGATCGTCGGCATCCAGGTGCGGCGGCTCGCTTCGCTACTCGAGCAGCAAGGCTTGGAACTCGAGGTGACCGATGCGGCCCAGGAGGCGATCGCCAACGAAGGGTACGACCCGGTCTATGGAGCTCGGCCGCTGAAGCGAGTCATCCAGCAGTCGCTGCAGAATGCACTTGCTCGGGAGTTGCTGCGCGGCACCTTCCACGAAGGGGATCGGGTGGTCGTCGACTACGAAGGGGGCCAGTTCGTCTTCCGAAAGGTTGAAAAGGCCGAGCCGGTCGGAGCCGAAGCGTAAGGAGGGGAACGCGCATCGGCTGGATCGCCGCACGGCTCGTGGACCGCCAGGCCGCAACGGAACGCTGGCCGAAGGGCATTCTGTCGTATCAGATTACCCAGTGCTGCGCGATGACTTCGTGGATGGCCTGGCGGTAGTCGGCGGCCGAGCGGGCTCCTTCGATGCGGTCGACGACCCGACCGTTTTGAAAGACGAGCACCGTTGGGAAGGAACGGACTTCGTATTGTTCGGCCGTCTGCCAGTTGCTTTCGGCATCAAGCCTCCCGACTCGCACGCGCCCCTGGTACTCCTCGGCCAGACGATCCAAGACGCCATCGACCTCACGGCAGGCGTACGATCCTTCCGACCAGAACTCCACGAGCATCGGTTCGTCCGACGCGAAGACCTCATCGTCGAAGTCGGCATCACTCAATTCGATCACGGCGTTTTGCGTCATGCACCAAGTCTCCCCATGGTTTCCGGAAAATGAGTATCACGTCGGTGATTCCTCCGACGAAGCAGCTCGCGCCCGCGCGAGCCAATCTTGACATTCTTGAAGAAGGGGTTCGAGGGCCGCATCGACTTCTCGAGCGACGGAGCCAGCTTCGGCCAGGTTCGCTTCACGCCCAAGTTCTTCGAGTCGCCGGGCGAGATCGACGATGGAGCCGGCTCCCAGGAAGGCGAGGGATCCCTTGAGCGAGTGGGCGGCCCGCTGGAGGAGTGCGGCATCGGAGCGAGCGAGTGCCGAAGTAATGTCATGACGAAAACGTGGCACTTCCGTCAACACGGCATCGATGACGTCCATCAGAAGCGCCTGGTCGTTTCCCGCGGCCTCGAGGGCGGAGATCCAATCGATGCCGCCAAGCGCCGGGGGCTCGGTCTCGATCGTTTCTCCCGCCTTACCCGCCAGGCGGTCGAGCGCCGCTTGGAGTTCATCCCGTCGCACCGGCTTGGAGAGGTACTCGTCCATGCCGGCGGCCAGGCAGGCGTCGCGGTCGCTGCGGAGGGCGTGTGCGGTCAAGGCGATAATGGGTACGCGCGGGGCGCTCGTCTGTTCTTCCCACTCGCGGATGGCTCGCGTCGCCTCGATTCCATCCAGTTCAGGCATCTGCACATCCATCAAGATCAAGTCGAAGGGTTCGGCCTGCCGCGCCGCAATCGCAGCGTAGCCGTTTTCGGCGAGGGTCACGGTATGTCCTAGACGCTCGAGCATGGCGACAGCCAGTTTCTGGTTGACGGGGTTGTCTTCCGCCAGCAGGATCTTCAGATGCCGGGTCGCGTGCAAGAGGGGGCGCGGCGTGGTGGAGGGGATGGCTTGCGGAGTTTCCTCACCGAGCCGCTCGGCGATCGCATGCAGCAGTTCGCTCGCTTTGATCGGCTTGAGCAGACAGGTTTCGCGGCTGAAGTCGACATCGGTGGTCCGTTCGGGAAGACGGTGGCCGGAGGTGAGGAGGATGATCGGGAGAGACCGCCAGTGCTCATCGCGGCGCACTCGCTCCACGAGCGACCATCCATCGATCTCGGGCATGTGGACGTCGGTGATGAGCATGGTGAAGGGTTGACCGCTCGTGCGACTCGCTTGCAGTTGTTGCCATGCCGCTTCGGCCGAGTCAACAGCCTCGACCGATGCGCCGAAGTTTTCGAGCGTCTCGCGAAGGATGCGCCGGTTAGTCGCGTTGTCGTCGACGACGAGGATGCGGGTTTGCGAAGAGAGCGGTGACGTGGCAGGAGCAGCTTGCGGCACGATCTCGAATTGAGCATCAAACGCGAAGGTGCTGCCCTTCCCGGGCTCGCTTTCGACCGTGATCGACCCGCCCATCGCTTCGACGATACGGGAGGCGATGGCAAGCCCAAGTCCCGTGCCGCCGTAGCGCCGGGTTGTCGACGTATCGGCTTGTTGGAATTTTTGAAAAACGTGATCGATCTTGTCAGGGGCGATACCGATTCCCGTGTCGCGCACTTGGAACTGCACGCCGATCCGACCGTTCTTCTCCTCCAGCCGCGTCACTTCCACGACGACCTCGCCCTCTTCGGTGAACTTGATCGCGTTCCCCACGAGGTTGATCAGGACTTGTCGGAGGCGCGTTGGATCGCCGCGGACGGTGGCCGGGATGTCGCCGGCGATCCGGCAGGCGAGTTCCAATCCCTTGTCGTGAGCTCGGACGGCAAGCGACTTGACGGCATCTCCCACCGTTTCTTGAAGGGAAAAGGGAATGACGTCGAGTTCCAGCCGGCCCGCTTCGATTTTGGAGAGGTCGAGAATGTCGTTGATGAGGGACAGGAGCGACTGGCCGGCGGACGAGATGACCTCGAGGTACTCGCGTTGGTTGGGCGTCACGTCCGGGTCGATGAGGAGGAGTTCCGTCATACCCAAGATGGCGTTCATGGGCGTGCGAATCTCGTGACTCATGTTGGCCAGGAAATCGCTCTTGGCTCGGCTGGCCGCATCCGCCGCCTCCTTGGCTCGACGTAACTGTTCTTCCGCCTTCTTGCGGTCGGTGATGTTGCGGTCGATACCGACAACGCCCGTGATTTCGCCGTTGGCATCGCGCAGCGGCACTTTCGTCGTCAGGAACCACAACTCGTTGCCGCTTTGGTCGGTCACCAGAGACTCGCGGTTGATCAACGGTCGCCCACTGGAGATCACGGCGAGGTCTTCCTTCATGAAGTCCTCCGCCAGATCGGCTGGGAGGAAGTCGCGAGTCGTCTTGCCATAGAGGACTTGGGCCGAAGCGACTCCGAGAAAATCGGCCAAAGCGCGATTGGCCAGCACGAACTTGCCGTCGACATCCTTCACGTAGATGAGATCAGGGAGGGCGTCCATGAGCGTCACGAGGCGGTCGCGTTCCTGTGCCAGGGCCTCTTCGGCTCGATGCAGCTCGGTGATGTCCCGCGTAATACCGAACGTACCAATGACCTTGCCGTTGCGGTCGCGCAAAGGGAGTTTCGTCGTGGAGGACCAGGTGACATGACCGTCGGTCCACGTCTCCTTTTCGGTCTTCCCGAGAATCGGCTGCCCCGTCCGCATGACCTCCAGCTCGTCCTCGCGTGCCTGCCGGGCATGTTCTTCGGAAAAGAAGTCGAAGTCGGTCTTGCCGATTGCGTCGGCCGGGCTTGCGAGACCGAACTTGTCCGCCAGTCCCTTGCTGACGCGTAAGAAACGGCTGTGTTCGTCCTTTAAATAGACGCTGTCGGGGATGTTGTCCAACAGCGAACGCAACAGGTAACGTTCGTACCGCAATTCCCGCTCGGCCGTCTTCCGCTGTGTGATGTCGAAGACGCTCGCCCTCAGCAACCTTCGTCCCCGGCTGGGGAGCCGCGTGAGCATAACTTCGCAGGGAATGTCTCGTCCCTTGGCCGTCCGGTGAGTCCACTCGAAGGAAACCGTTTTTCCCTGCAATGCTCGCTGGATGTAGTACTTGGCCAGTTCCTTCGAGTCTTGCCCGTCGGGTTGGGTGGGCGGACTAAGCTGCCAAGGGCTGGTTTGGAGGAGCTCGTCGAGTCCCAAATGGAAGAGTCGCGCGGCGTTCTTGTTGGCTCGGACAAACTTCTGCTCATCGACGTCGTAGATCAAAATGGCTTCAGGAGCGCTTTCCACGAGGGCTCGAAGCTGTTCCTGACTTTCCTTGGCGGCCAGTTCGGCTTTGCGCCGAGCCGTCACATCCCAGAAGACGGCTTGGATACCAATCACTTCTCCTTCGGCATTGTGGACGGGCGTCTTGCGTACCTCGAAATAACGCTTCCTCCCCTGAACGATGTTCTCTTCCACGTCCTGGAACGTGCGGCCCGTTTCTATCACCCACCGATCGTCCCGGCGGTATTTCTCGGCGAGTTCCCGAGGAAAGAGATCGAAGTCGGTCAACCCGACCAAATCGCGAGGCGACATGCCGATCAGCTGGCCGAGGAGTGCATTGGCGTAGGTGACACGGCCTTCCCGGTCCTTCCGGCAGACGTAGACCGGCAGGCTTTCGACTAGAGACTCGTAGAGCGCCAGCAGGTCGAGGTCGCTCGGCGTACCGGAGGCGGGGTCGCCGGCGCCACCTGGTTGCCGTGTCATCCGGGGATCTCCATAAGCGCGACAGATCAGCGTTTCCAATCTTCCAGTATAGCGGGATTCCAGATGACGCGTTCCCGCCGAATGCGACTCCAGTCCCATTCCGCCAGCAGATCCGCAGGACGAACGGGCTGCGGGCGTTCCAATAGCCCGGCGGACCAGGCCAACCATCCGACGACCGTTTCCGCTCGGATCCCTTCGCGGCGGAGCGTGGCCAGACGCGTGTCCCCGTGTCGTTTGGCCAGACGCCGCCCATCGGTGCCGACGACAAGCGGAACATGATAGAAGGTGGGCGGATCCCAACCGAAGGCTCGGTAGAGAGCGAGCTGCCGAAAGGTGCTTGGGATCAAGTCGTCCCCGCGAACCACCTCGGTGACTCCCATCGCATAGTCGTCGGCAACGACGGCGAGCTGATACGCGGGCGTGCCGCTCGATTTGTAGACCACGAAATCGCCCAGCGTTTTCAGATCGAGCTCTTGGGGGCCGGCGAAGCCGTCGCGATAGGATGCCGGCTCGGCGGACAATCGGAAACGCCACGCGTACGGAGACGCAAGGGTCTCGGCGTCGCGACTGGAACGCGCTGCGCACGTTCCCGGATAGACGGGGCCTTCTTGGTGGGCGTGAGGAGCGCTGGCGGCTTGCGCGATGTCCGAACGCGTGCAGTTGCACGGATAGACATGCTCGGACCGGCGCAGCTGTTCCAACAACGAGACGTAGTTGCTCATCCGTTCGGTCTGAAAGTAGGGCGCATGATTTCCGGGGCGGTCGGGCCCTTCATCCCAGTCGAGTCCCAACCAGCGGAGGTCGTCGATTGCCTGCTCGGCAGCCCACGGTTTGACTCGAGGCGAATCGATGTCCTCGATGCGGAGGAGGAGACGGCCGGAGCGAGCGCGGATGGAGAGCCACGCCAAGAGATAGGTCCGCGCATTTCCCAAGTGCTGGGCTCCGGTGGGAGAAGGGGCCAGTCGGCCGACAAGACGGGATGGTTGGGTAGAGTTATTTGCAGAGCCCATGGGTGTTCAGGGCGTGATGAAGAGGGCTTTTTTCTGGCCCGGTAGGGAATAGTGGAACCCGCAGCTCATAAAAAGGGACTCGGAGGCCGTAATCGCCATGACTTCCCGGACGCCCAATTCTCGAGCGCGCTCGACGCACCGCAAGATGAGTTGCCGGCCCAGGCCCTGTCGCCGTTGTTGCGGCCGCACGGCCAGACACTGGATTTCCGCCATCTTCCGCGAGTAAACCTCGACGGCCGCAAAGCCCACGACCTGGCCGGACGACTCGGCGACGAATCCGTGTTCCAGCAGCGAGGCGACTTCGTCCTGGGTGCGCATCAGCAACTGCTGAGCTTCCATAAAAGGACGCAAGAGCGCCATCACAGCGGGCAGATCTTCGGGCTGGGCAGGGCGGATCACTGCCCCTTCCTCGGATCGGGACTCCTCGTCCGGCGAACGATCACTCATGGCACCACTTGGCGATCAATTGCGTGTAGTAGTCGGCTCCCCGCTCGAGTTGCTCCAGCGCGATCCATTCGTCGTCGGTATGCGCTTGAGCCACATCGCCGGGTCCGAAGATGGCAAGCTGCTCGATGTCCTGGAAGATCGACGCATCCGTACCATAGCCGACGGTTTCGGAATGGTCCAAGCCGGTCAGCTCCAGCAGCTCTTGGATGATCGGCGCCTTGGGAGATGTGTAGACAGGCGGGCCATCGATGAGTGTTTCCATCTCAAGTCCCTGCGCGTCGGCAACAGCGCGGAGACGCTCGAGGATCGGCTCGATGTCGATGCCAGGCATCGGTCGCAGGTAGACGGTGCAGACGCTTTGCGGAGCCGTGATGTTGGGGGCGGGGTTTCGGTCATTGATGCCGATGTTCATGCAGAGTGTCGGCGGATCGAACTCGGGATGCTGCCACTTCGGGTCGATTTCGATTTCGTCGTGGATCTCGGCCAATTCGGCGAGCAGGGGGATCATGGCGAGGTTGGCGTTTCTCCCTTTGGCGGTGCTCGAGTGCGCCGCCACACCATGTGCGGTGAATCGGTATCCGGCACCCCCTTTGTGTGCATGCACGACGCGCAGTCGCGTCGGCTCCCCGATCACGGCTCGAGCCCCCTCCCGGACGAGTTCGCGGTAGAGCTCGGATTGGGCGACGACAGCCTGAGCTCCCAAGTAGCCCACTTCCTCATCGCCGGTGCAAACGTAGTAGAGAGGCTGGCGGTGGGGTTTCCCCTGCGTGCGGCGTGCCGCTTCGAGCATGGCGGCTAGTGACCCTTTCATGTCACAAGCGCCGCGTCCATAGAGACGGCCTCGAGTGACCACCGGTTCGAAGGGCCCCCCCGGTCCCGTCCAGTGGTCGGCAGGGACGCAGTCGTTGTGCCCGAAGTAGGCCAGGCCTCCCGAGCCCGAACCTCGGCGAGCGACGAGGTTCGTTTTCGGCGTACCGGCCGGGTCTTGGTAGGGGATTTCCTCGATTTCAAACCCGAGTTCCTCCAGCCAATCGCGCATCAGGGCGGTGACGGCGAGGTTCGACAGCGAGCTGGTCGACGGATGAGCAATGAGTTCTCGAGCGTAGGCCAATAGAGGCGAATCGTTCACGGGTTCGGCTCCACGCATGAGCGGTGTTAGGTGACGCGGACGTGTCACGCTACGGACGGTTGTTGGGAAGCCGCCGGGTCGGTCAGCCAGGTTTGGCCGAGGACAAGGGTTCGCTGCCAGGCGACGCCGGCCATGACGCAGTTGATGCCCGATCCGATTCCCAAGAGTCCGACCCGGTCGCCGGCCTTCAGATGCTCTTGCTTGGCAGCCAGCGCGAGCGTCACGGGGAGGGCGGCCGAGCCGGTATTGCCGAGCCACGGGAAGGTGGCATAGTCACGCTGAAGCGGCAACTGAAGCGACTCGAGCATCTGCCGGCGGTGGGCCGCGCCGACCTGGTGGCAGACCGTTTTGTCAAGTTGGTGGGGGTCCCAGCCGGTTGCCTCGAGGAACTGGGCGAAAGTGGCTTTGCCGGTGGCAATCCCTCGGCGCATCAGTTCTTCCGAATCGGTGGCCATGAGTGGCCGTCCGTCGTTGCGCGTTTCGTCGTCGAGGCTGCAACAGAGGCGGTGGTGATCCGTTTCGGCTCGCACGGCCGCCCCCAACAACCGGTTCCCGGTACGCGAAAAACGCTCATGCACCAACAGCAAAGCACAACTGGCTGAACCAATCGTCAGGGAAGCGACGGCGGGCTTGACCGATCGGCGAGTCAAGCGGGTATCGGCGTTGAGCGTGTCGATGGTGTGTTCGACCAAGGGGCGTGCGTCTTCGGTGCCGACGACCAAACCGGCTTCGATTTGTCCCAGTTCGATCATGTTGGCGATTTGCAGCATACCGTTGAGTAGCCCGAGGCAGGCGTTGGAGACGTCATAAACGAGGCACGAGGCGGGCAGTCCCAGCAGCCAGTGGACGCGGCAGGCAGTGGCCGGCTCGAGGTGATCCCGGCAGACGCTGCCATGGATCAAAGCACCGATGCGGTGCGTTTCCCACTCGGCCGCTCGCAGCGCCAATTCGGCACTTCGCTGACTGACGTCGCTCGCCAGCGTGCCTCGAGGCCAAAAGCGTCGCTGACGTATGCCTGTCATCAGTTCGAGACGTCCTGGCGGAAGGCGCAGCCGGCGATAAAGCGGTTCGAGCCGTTCTTCGAGCTCGTCGGTCGAGACGACCTCTTGGGGAAGGACGTAACCGATCGACTCGAGACAGACGTGTCGATATCGATATTGCATCGTGAAGTCAGGGAGCTAGACGGCGGGAAAACGGCCGAAGGGGCCTCCAGCGAGCGGAAAACGCCAAACCTGTACGATACCGCCGAAAGGAGACTCCGTAAACCGGGGGGAATTCTGGCGTGAGAGGGGCCGACCAAATCCGGATGAGGCTTGAGCAGCCACGTCGTGGCCAACGCCCCAATCGCTTCGAATAGAAGTGCTAGCACCATATGTTGTGCTAGCACGGTGGCGGCACCACGAAATGTGAAGGGTTCCTGGGAGGCTGGTTGGTTTGGGAGTACATTCGTGCTTCGTCGTTGGGGGCTGGGCGCTGTTCCGAGTGCCTGGCTGCCGGTGGCGGGAGCCGAACGCTTCGCGAGGCCGTAAATTGCTAAGGGCTTTTCGGACGTTTCGGACGTGCGATCGGAGTGCACAGGGGACGCTTGGCGAAAGGAAGGAATCGGTTCGGGGAGCCGCGAAGGCCGTCAGGTCTTATTCGGTTCGTACCTTAGTGGGCCTGCAACGAGACCCGCTCGGTGTGGTTCCCATCCGTGAGCGTATTGCTTGTGGCCGAAAGTTTGGCGACTGCCGCTCCGGCTTCCCGACGTTCCCGGATCCGACATGGATCGCAGCAGCGTTGGAGGACTCCCCGCACGGACGAACTCGAAAGGGCGGCAAGGAGAGCCCCGGGAGTTCGGTTTCAGGCAGGACGGCTGTGCCGGCTAGGCGGAGCCGGGATGGGTGTCTGCCACGAGCGGCAGCGCATGCTGGCCGCGTACGAAAGGAATTCGTTGTTTCTCGTTTTCGGCAAGGGAGTAAAGGAATGGTCCAGAGCAAGCCAATGATTGGTGTCACGAGCGACTTCCGGGGAGCGCGCAGGGACGTGCCCGCTTTCGCTTTCTTATCGGCCGGCTATTTTGACTCGGTGGCTCGAGCAGGTGGCATCCCGGTGGTGCTGCCTCCACTGAAGGAGATCATCGGCGAGCGCGAACACGACTTGCGTGCCGACGTTCATCAATTGCTCGATCATCTCGACGGCATCATCTTCATCGGAGGCCCCGATCTCGATCCGCGTCGGGACGGCTTTATGTTGCACAGTTCGGTGCGCCTGATGGAGCCTCGGCGCGAAGACTTTGACCGCTTGCTGATGAGCGTCGTGATCGAACGCCGCATGCCGGTATTTGGTATCGGCGTTGGAATGCAGTTGCTCAATGTGGCTCTCGGAGGGACTCTCTTTTTGAACATCCCCGAAGATCTCCCCGACGCGCTGCGGCACCGAGATCCACAGGATGTCCACCATCGCCACGCGCTGGTGGTCGAACGAGGGACGATCATGGACCGTGTGTACGGCGAAGGCGAAATCCGTGTCAACAGCATGCACCACATGGCCGTCGATGACCTGGGAGAAGGCCTACGCGTGTCGGCTCGCTGTCCGGACGGCGTTGTGGAAGCGATCGAGTACGAGGGTCCCGATTGGCTGGCGATGGGGACGCAGTTCCACCCCGAAGCCGACTCGGCGACCGCCGTGGACATCGGGGTGTTCGAGCAGTTCATTGACGGGATCTTGACCTTGAAGCGAGGACTGCGCGTCGCGGCCTAAACGGCGGTGGTGGGAACAGGGCAGGGACCGCCGAGCACGAGCAGCCTGGAGGGAACGGGTGGCCCGAGCTTCCACACGGAAGGGTCGGGAAGCGCGAACCACCCCCCGCGGTCGACCCATGGGCTGTTCGTGCTTTTTTTTGCGCGCCGACAGATTCGGCTTTCGTGCCCTTTGGGGATGAGCAGTCACGGTGATCAATGCTAAGTCAACGTGCCTGTTCTGGGACGAGACGAACTTCGAGCAGGCCTTGGGGGCACCAAGCGGATGCCATAGTGTGCCACGTTTGGAAACTTCCGATATGCGGCAAGAGGACGATCCGGCGACCGTCGTCTCGTCACAGCAACTCGGCAAACGCTTTCAACCAGGCCGGGTGCGCCGGCCATGCGGGCGCCGTCACGAGGTTGCCATCGACGTGCGCGTTGTCGAAAGTGTCGCTGGGAGGCACGAAACGGCCGCCACACGATTCGATTTCGGGCGCGACCGCCGGATAGGCGGAGCAACTTCGGCCCTCCACAACGCCTGCCGCCGTCAAAATCTGGATACCGTGACAAATCGCGGCGATCGGCTTGCCCGCCACGTGAAAGCCTCGCACGAGTTTCAGCACTCGCTCATCCAATCGCAGGTATTCCGGTGCGCGACCTCCGGGAATGACCAAAGCTTGATAATCGTCGCCTCGGACGGCCTCGAAGTCGCGTGTCAGCCGAAAGCGATGCCCCGGCTTCTCACTGTACGTCTGGTGACCCTCAAAGTCGTGGACCGCCGTCACGACGAAGTCGCCCGCCTTCTTGTCGGGACAGACCGCGTCGACCTCGTGCCCCAATACTTGGAGTGTCTGGAACGGGACCATCGCTTCGTAGTCTTCGACGAAATCGCCAACCAATAGCAGAATACGTGTCATTGGAGGTGAAGTGTGAAGTGTGAAGGGAAAGGTGAAACGGGTTAGGTGG
>WFWZ01000392.1 GCA_015490875.1 Planctomycetaceae bacterium | reverse complement strand
CGTCACGACCGTCAACGTGTGGGATGAAGATGGCAAGATCTATTCCATCGACGTGATCGTCAAACCAGACGCTCGGCAGCTGGAAGAGATCCTCAAGAGCGAATTCCCCGACGCGTCGGTCCGTGTCCGGCCGCTGGCCAACAGCGTCTATCTCACGGGCTACGTGCCTCGAGGCGACATGGTCGACAGCATCGTCCGGATCGCTGAAGAGTACTATCCCAATGTCATCAACAACTTGTCGGTGGGTGGCGTGCAGCAGATCGCTTTGAAAGTCAAAGTGATGGAGGTATCCCGAACCAAACTGCGCCGCGCCGGTTTCGACTGGTCGTACATCGATGGAAACACAGCCATTGTCCAGTCGGTGAGCGGCCTGCTCGGCGGCGTGGCGGCCGGCGTGGCGGGCAATCCCGTCACGGGTGACCCCCCGACGCCTCCGGCAGCCACGGCGACGGGCGGAGACACGGTGCGGTTCCAGATCGTCGACGGGAACCGAGGCTTCTTCGGGTTCATCGACGCGCTGCGGCAGTACGATCTGATCAAGGTGCTTGCCGAACCGACGCTCGTGACGGTGAGTGGCCGGCCGGCCAGCTTCAACTCGGGCGGTGAATTCCCCGTCATCGTGCCTCAAAGTCTCGGTACGGTTTCCATCGAGTACCGCGAATTCGGAACACGCGTCGACTTCGTGCCCCTGGTGCTCGGCAATGGCAGCCTCCGGCTCGAAGTACGGCCGTCGGTCAGCGAGATCGACCCGGCTCGGAGCGTCCAGATCAACGGCATCACCGTCCCGGGACTGCGGACACGGTGGGTCGATACGGCGGTCGAGATGCAGGCGGGCCAGACATTGGCGCTGGCCGGTTTGATTCAGAATCGAGTCGAGGCGCAAAACCGCGGTCTTCCGTGGCTGGCCGATCTTCCTTGGTTCGGAGCCGCGTTTCGGCATGTGCAGGAGGAAGTCAACGAGATCGAGCTGTTGATTCTGGTGACGCCCGAGTTCGTTGACGGTGTCGATGCCCACACGATGGAGAACGTCGGTCCCGGTCTCTCCACGACGACACCCAACGACGTGGAACTCTACTGGCGAGGTTACATCGAGGTCCCCAAGTGCTGCGATGACGGCACGTGCCCTCAGTGCCTCGAAGGGCAGGGCGAAGAGGTGGTCCCTTCGAAGGGGACGCCGACTCCGAGTCCTGCGCCGCAAGGTCAGCAGGCGACTCGCCGCACCTACCAGCGACCACCGGTAACAGCGACACGGATTCGTCAGCCCTCCTCGTACTTGCCGAGCCATTCGATTCCGGTTAAGCCGGTGCGAGCGACCGTTCGGGGAGATGAGCCGGAGTTGATTGGGCCGGCGGGCTATGACGAGTGGAAGCGTTGATGGGGAGGTGGAGTCGGACGGCCGGTCCGCCCTTGCCGCGGCTCCGGTGGACTCGTCACGGGATTGTCGCTTATGAGCCAGCTACTGCGCGTCGCCCTGGTCGACCCGAACGATGTGACACGGGAGTCCGCCAAGCAATTGTTGCTCGGTATGGACACCGTGTGGCTCGAAGCGGAAACCTCTCGGTACGAGTTCTTCGCCGACATCATCAGCCAGACGTCGCCGGACATCTGTATGGTGGCGATCGACGCTGATCCCTCCAAGGGGCTCGCCCTGCTGCAGGACCTCGCCGAAACGTCTCCCGATTGCGCGCTCTTGGCGATGAGTTCCAGCACCGACGGGCAGTTGATCCTCCAGGCGATGCGCGCCGGTGCTCGCGAATTCCTGACGGTTCCCCTGGTCATTGAAGAACTCGTCGGGGCGCTCGAGCGGATTCGTGCGCAGAAGGGCGGCGGAGACGCGGGGGCCAAGCGAGCGTGTCAGACGATTGCCGTAGCCGGAGCGACCGGCGGTGCCGGAACGACCAGCATCGCCGTCAATGTCGGCTCGATCCTTGCGGCCGAAACAGACAGCATGGTCGCGCTGGTCGACTTGGACCTGGCTATCGGCGTGGCCGATGTCTTTCTTGATGCGATCCCCGATTACACGATCGTCGATGTGGCGCAGAACGTCTCCCGCCTCGACTTCTCCCTCCTCAAACGCTCGCTGACCAAGCACGCCTCGGGACTCTATCTCCTTCCGCGCCCCGTCCAGCTCCAAGATGCCGAGTTGGTCACCCCCGACAGCCTCCAACGCGTTCTCGGACTGCTCAAGGCCACCTTCACGCACCTGATCCTTGATCTTTCGAAGTCCTTTACGCCGGTCGACCTCAAGGCGATGGAGCTAGCCGACGACATCGTTCTCGTCACGCAACTCGATCTGCCCGGCCTTCGCAACACGGTGCGATTGTTAACCTCGCTCGAGGCTGTCGACGGGCTGATCGACAAGGTGAAGGTGGTGGTCAACCGCGCAGGCCTCGATGAAGGCCAGATCAGCCTGAAAAAAGCGCAAGACACCATCGGAAGGGAAATCTTCTGGCAGATTCCCAACAACTACCGCACCATGGTGGAGATGCGCAACAACGGTGTGCCGCTGATCGAGCAGGCTCCCAAAGCCGCGATTACGCAGTCTTTCGTCGAGTTCGCTCACGCGCTGACAGGCAAGGAAGCGAACATGCCCTCGGACTCCGAGACCGGTGCGCGCTCCCGCTGGCTCGCCTTCTGGCAAAAAAACAAAGCCGGAAAATGACGGGCCGTACCGTCGCTTCCGGATGCAGGTAACACACCCGACGATGGGAGTAGCACCGGCGGCCGTCGCTACAGCCTTCAAAACCCTTCTCTCTACAGGTGTCTTCGCGGATGCGCCATTCCCCGGCACGCTGCCAGGGGTGTGCTATGTTTGGATGGGCTATCCAGAGCAGCGTTTCGGATCGCGCTGTTGACAACGATCCTACCGGTTGTGACACCCGTAGACCGCGCAACGGGAACAAAGGGAAGAGGAAGAGTTCGACATGGCGGTTCAACTTGGCAACGCGATGCGTTCCGCCGATCAGGCGAAGGCGGAAGAGTTCGACAATCTGAAACGACGCATCCACAACAAGCTCGTCGACAAACTCGACCTGTCCAAGATCGGCGAGTTGGAAGGAGATGTCCTGCGTCGCGAGATTCGTCTGGTGGCCGAACATCTGTGTGACGCGGAAGAGACCTTCCTCAGTCGCGCCGAGCGAGACCGGCTGATCGAGGAGGTGCTCGACGAAACCTTCGGCCTCGGGCCGCTCGAACTGCTCCTCAAAGACAATACCATCTGCGATATCCTCATCAATGGGCCGAAGAACATTTACGTCGAGCGGCGGGGGAAGATGGAGAAGTCCCACGTCGAATTCCGGGACGACGCCCACCTACTCCAGATCATCGACCGCATCGTCTCGCGTGTCGGCCGGCGCGTCGATGAGGTCTGTCCGATGGTGGACGCACGCCTGCCGGACGGTTCCCGTTTCAACGCCATCATTCCTCCGTTGGCACTTGACGGCCCGGCCGTCTCGATCCGCCGGTTCGGCAGCAACCCGTTGAAACTCGAAGACCTGCTCAACTTCAAAGCCCTCACGCCGGAAATGGTGATGCTCCTGGAAGGCTGCATCAAATCGCGGCTGAATATGATCATCGCTGGTGGTACCGGCTCGGGTAAGACGACATTGCTCAATACGCTCTCGAGTTTCATTCCCAACCACGAACGCATCATCACGATCGAAGACGCGGCCGAGCTTCAATTGCAGCAGGATCACGTCGTGCGACTCGAGACACGCCCGCCGAACATCGAAGGAAAGGGAGCCATCACGGCCACCGATCTGGTCAAGAACGCCCTGCGTATGCGGCCCGAACGCATCATCATCGGTGAATGCCGCGGCCCGGAAACGCTCGACATGCTGCAAGCGATGAACACCGGCCACGACGGGTCGCTCACGACGATCCACGCCAACTCGCCTCGAGACGGCATCGCTCGTTTGGAAACAATGATCATGATGGCGGGTTTCGAACTTCCCATCCGCGCGATGCGCCAACAGATCAGCAGCGCCGTGCACGTGATGATCCAAGCCAACCGTTTGCAAGGAGGTGTGCGCCGCGTCACGAGCATCACCGAGATCGTCGGGATGGAGCAGGACACCGTCGTGATGCAAGACATTTTTCGGTACGAGCAGGATGGCATTGACGAAACGGGCCGGGCACGCGGTCGCTTCGTGGCGACCGGAGTCCGTCCCACGTTCATGTCCAAGTTGGAGTCGGCGGGGATTCGGCTGCCGTCGAGTATCTTCCGAGAACGAGTCATGTTGGTCGACTGAGATCCTCGGCCCCGTTCACCTGCGAAGGCAGTGATTTTGTACCGCAACCCTTATTGTCGGATGCACTGAGCCATGACGACCTCCCTGATTCTCGTTCTCGTCGCCGCGTTCGTGGGTGTGGCCGCGCTCGTCGGCGGCGTCGCCATGTTGTTCCAGCAAGATGAAGCTTCGGCCACGGAAGAGCGGCTGGAAGTGCTGACTGGCACCCGCAAGCGCGGCAAGGGTGGGAGCGAGTCGGAGTTGCTGCTCCTTTCAAGTCCCCTCGATGAAACTCGTGGACTGCTCGACCGACTTGTCGAACCGTGGGGAGGATTTCAACGGTTCCTCAAACAAGCCGATTCGCCCCTGACGGTCGGGCAGTTGGGAGCCGCGTCTCTCCTGCTGGCCGGTATCGGGTTCGTCATCAATCTGGCGATGGGATGGCCCTGGGGAATCGGCGTGGCCATAGGAGCCGTACTGATGACTCTGCCCTTGGTGTGGCTCTTTTTCCGCCGCCGTTTTCGTCTGGCTCGGTTCGGCCGGCAGCTCCCCGAGGCACTCGAGTTGATCAGCCGGGCGTTGCGAGCAGGACACAGTTTGGCTGCCGGGATCTCGCTGGTCGCCGAAGAGATGCCTTCGCCGATCGCCGACGAATTCGCGCAGTGCTACGAAGAACAGAATCTCGGCATCCCGCTCGAGGAGGCACTCGAGTCGATGACCGAGCGCGTTCCCAACCTCGATTTGCGGTTCTTCGTTACCGCCGTCATCTTGCAGCGGCAGACCGGCGGTGACCTGGCGGAGATCCTCGACAAGATCGGCAGGTTGATCCGCGAGCGATTCCGCATTTGGGGCCAGATCCAAGCGCTCACCGGCGAGGGACGCCTTTCGGGGATCGTCCTGTTGGCTCTCCCGCCAGCACTCTTCCTGGTGATGCTGAAGCTCAATCCCGATTACGTCATGACGCTGTTTACCGATCCGATGGGCCAACAAATGCTGGTCGGCGCCATCGTGATGCAGTTGCTAGGTGCCGTGGTCATCAAGAAGATCATCACGATCCAAGTCTAAAGGCGGCTTTCCCCACGACGGTTGATACCTTTCCAGGAAACACGCGACCATGTCCTTCGATGCATCTCAAATGACCTACCTCGTTCCGATCGCCGCTTTCGGAGCCGTAGCCGCCATTGCGTGGCTTGTTCTGGACGCCTTTTCTCGGCGGTCGAGTCGCGCCGAGGAACGACTGGACGAGTTTCGTGATCCCTTGCTGCGCAAGCAGCGGGAAGCGCAGGCCAATAAGCCTTCTTCCAAGGCAGCGGTGGCCGAACTCCTTTCCAAGGCGACTCCGGCGTTGGCCAAGCCGCTGCAACCCAAGAGTGAAGAAGAACTCGATCGGCTCCGCTTGCGCTTAACCCAAGCCGGCTTTCGCTCCGAGTCGGCGCCGACGTTCTTTTTGAGCCTCAAGTTCGCCTTTCTCGTGGTCGGCTTCTTCGTTTCGGGAGGAACCGTCGCCCTGTTGCAGCGTATGGCAGGCGGAAGCGTCTTCGAGATGTCTGCGCTCATGAAGATCGCCTTCGTGTCTCTGCTGGCGTTCTTCATTCCCGAACTGCTGCTGAAGCTGCTCAGCTCGCGTCGCAAAAAGGCTATTTTCCTCGGGCTGCCCGACGCCCTCGACCTCCTGGTCGTCTGCGTCGAAGCGGGACTCGGACTCGACCAGGCCATGCGCCGCGTCTCCGAAGAGATGAAACGGAGCTATCCGGTGATCGCCGAAGAGTTCGGTTTGTGCAACTTGCAGTTGCAGATGGGCAAGAGCCGCAAAGAGGTACTTGAGGCGCTGGGACAGCGAACAGGTGTCGAAGACCTCCGGTCCCTCGCCTCGATCCTCATCCAAGCCGACAAGTTCGGCTCGAGTATCGCTCAAGCCCTTCGAGTCCAAAGCGATTCGATGCGGACACGCCGCCAGCAGATCGCCGAGGAGAAGGCGGCCAAGACGGCCGTCAAACTGATCTTCCCTCTCGTTATCTTCATCTTTCCGGCCATCTTCGTCGTGCTGGTCGGGCCGGCCGCCATCACGATGGTGCGCGAGATGTTCCCCGCCATGCAGGGCGGTGGGTAAGCGAGGGCGAGTTTGCCGGTGAGGGAGACTTTGCCGCCGGGGCGACCGCGGGCATAGCCACCCCCAGGTTCGCGCCGATATTCAGGACAGTGGACGGAAGCGTGCGCCGAGCTCGGAGGATTTCCCGGGAGGATCGCACGAGGCACTTCCTGGCGGCAAGTCTGGCGCAAGACGGAGCGAACTGATGAAGAGACGTGCTTTCCTGTTCGGTGTGGTCGGCATCGCGATGCTGGCGTCTTCCGGCGTCACGCAAGCGGGGTGGCACGAGTTCTGGGACCGAGTCCATCTCGATTGGCACCGCAATAATGCTTGGCCCAAGCCGTTCGACGAAATCGACCGTCATGCTACGCGGATGCCGATTGCGGCGATGGTTCGAGCCGGATGGCAGATGCAAAACACGCTGGGCGATGATCTGTTCGATCGCGAGACGCAGCAATTGACGCAAGCCGGGAAGCACAAGGTCCGCTGGATCATGACGCAAACGCCCCCTCAGCGGCGAACCGTCTTCGTGTTGCAGGGCGAGACGGAGAAGGCGACGCAGGAGCGACTCGCATCGGTGCAGGACGCGGTTCGCTCGCTGTATGGCGTCCAGGCTGACACTGAGTCGTCTGTCGTCGTGATCGGCACGCCGCCGCGGAACGGTGCCGGCGGATATCTCGATCGCGTGCGGCGCAGTTACGAAGCGTCGACACCTGCCCCGCGGCTGCCCAAGATGAAAGAAGACAGCGGCAGCAACTAGGCCGCTTGCTTCGGACCGACTTCATGCGAACGGCCGGCCGGCTCCCACGCCGCGTCGGCCGTTTCCTCTTGCAAGCGGCGCCGGCCCTCCTCGCGCACGTTGCGCACCGATCGGACGGCATACGGAGCGATGCCTCGCGTTTGGAAATAGATCCGAGCCGTGGTCTCTCCGAGGATTCCCAGGCTGACGAACTGCACCGCGAGGATCGTTGCCAAGACGCTGACCAGCAGCAGCGGATTGCCCGTCATATCAGTCTGCCAAGCCCATTTCATGCCAACGACGGCCGCCAGCGCCGCCACCGCCATCGATCCGCTTGCCAATCCGAGCAGGCCGAACCACTGCATCGGACGCGCCGCATAGCGGAGCATGAAATGGACGGTGACCAGATCGAGAAGTACGCGGATGGTTCGCGAAAGACCATACTTGGTTTGACCGAACCGGCGGGCCCGATGATGCGTGACCACTTCCTTGCAGCGCGCCCCTCGCCAGTGCGCCAAAATGGGAATGAACCGATGCATCTCTCCATAGAGCTGCAATTCCCGCGCGATCGTCGCGTCGATTACCTTCAGTGTGCATCCCAGATCGTGGATGGGAAAGCGCGTGATCTTCGAGATGAGGCGGTTGGCGAGTTGGGAGGGGAGGCGCCGGGTTAGCCACTTGTCGCGACGCTCGCGCCGCCAGCCGTGGACGACATCGTAGCCGCCGCGAGCGACTCGGAGCATTTCGGGGATGTCGCGAGGATCGTTCTGCAGGTCGCCGTCGATCGTGACGATCCATCGTCCGGCCGCTGCATCGATGCCGGCCTGCATGGCCGCCGTTTGCCCGTAGTTGCGACGGAACTCGATCACGCCGACGCGACGGTCCTCTTCAGCGAGCCTTTGGAGCACCTCGAGGCTTCCGTCGGTCGAACCGTCGTCTACCCAAAGTAGCTCATACGGTTCGCCCAATGCCTCGAGTACCTCGGTGAGTTCCCGATAGAGAATGGGAATGTTGTCCACTTCGTTGTGGATCGGAATCACCACCGATACCGCCATACGATCGTCCATGACCGTGAGACCCTCGAGGAACGATTGTGGGCTCGCCAGGCATTCATTGCCCAGTCGTCGCGAAGCAGTTTACGACTTGGACGCTTGACGGCCAACGCCAATTCCCCTCGCGCCGCCGCTTTACCGTCACGGCCCTCCCACTCACCGGCAGTCGCTACGACCCGAGCTCCCTCGACACCGGTTTTCCGCCACGCGGCGATTTTCTCGAAAAAAGGGTTGAAATGCGGGACGTGGTTTTGATAGAAAAGACGCGTGGCGAGCGACGGGCGAAAACCGGCCAGCCGCAAGGAGGTGGCGACAAGGCCTCCAACCGCCCTGAAAGCAGGCTCGTCCGACGACGTGCGTGAGGAGCGATCAGGTCATTTCGAGGGAGGAGCGTCATGCTGGAACCGCCGTATCATTCCGCTGGGGAATCGTAGGGAGGCGGTTCCCGACGACGGGGCGGAGGGATCCGAAGTCTGGGCAACTTCGTTTCCTTGCTATGCTGCCACCGAGCAGCGCGTGGTAACCGTTCGTTGGCATAGGTCGTATCGTTACTCCTTTGATATCGCATTCTAACCCCGCTCGCTTCTTCCCAAGCGAGCGGGGTTTTTTCGTGATGTTGCTTTCGACCCGCAAACCTGAACCAGAAACCCCGAACCAGCAACCAGGAACCCCGACCTGTCGCTTGTCGAGCGACGTGCCCATCGGCTAGAATCCCGCCATCCTCGGCCTGTGCGTTCCGATTGTCGGCTACGACGACGGCAAGGACGGGAGGAGAATCATGTCCGTCACGAGAATAAAGTTCGAGAATTTCACCGCTTTTGACAAAGTCGATATCGAGCCAAGCCGGGGTATCAATGTGCTGGTTGGGGCGAATGGCACTGGTAAGACGCACCTGATGAAGGTGGCTTATGCCGCCTGCGATATCAGCAAAACGCACGTTGACTTTGCCGAAAAGCTGATTCGCGTCTTCTTGCCGGCGGCTCGCGCTCCTGGGCGTCTCGTAAAACGCCACAAAGGTAGCACTCGCGGCGCTGTGGAAGTCCACCACGGTTCGCTCAAGTTGCGCATATCGTTCTCGAATCATGCAACGGTCCCAGATTCCGCGACGGTCACGGGCGCCAAGGAATGGACATCGAAGCCGATCGAGTGTGTCTATATTCCCGTCAAGGAAATGCTCTCGAATGCCCCCGGCTTCCGCTCGCTCTACTCTCAAAGGGAGATCCATTTCGAGGAAATCTACGCCGACATCCTTGACAGAGCGTATCGACCGGCACTGCGTGGTCCGGTGGACCGTGAGAGAAAAAAGCTGCTTTCGAATCTACAGAAGCTGATCGACGGCAAGGTCGCGATCAAGGACGAGGAATTCTACCTGCGAAACAAACAAGGCAATCTTGAATTCACCCTCCTGGCCGAGGGAATGCGCAAGTTGGGTCTATTGTGGCTGCTGATTCAGAACGGCACTCTGCTGAACGGTTCGGTATTGTTTTGGGACGAACCTGAAACCAATCTCAATCCGAGGTTGTTTGGGCCAGTCATTGAAATCTTGCTTGAGCTTCAAAGAATGGGCGTGCAGGTCTTCCTGGCCACTCACGATTATGTGATCCTCAAGGAGATCGATCTTCGGAGGAGTTCCGAGGACCAAGTACGGTTTCATTCTCTCTATCGAGACCCCGAAGCAGAGGAAATCCAGTGTCACTCTACGGGTGAGTACCTGGAAATCCACCCGAATGCGATCGCTGAGACGTTTGCAGATCTGTACAACCGGGAAGTCAAGCGGAGTCTGGGCGAGGTCGCAAGATGACGATTCTCAGAGAGGGCGCCCTTCAGCTCTCGTTGCCCCGTGGTGTTCAGGGCAAGAGATTCGATGACCGTGACCATGGCCTATCGCATTGTATGAAGGCTGTGGATTTCGTCGTGGAAGAGCCTGACCGGGTTCTATTCATCGAGTTTAAAGACCCCGATCATCCTGGTGCTGATCCCAGTAGCCGGAGTACCTTTATGAACGAATTGGTCTCCGGTGGTAGGGATGACGATCTTGTTCGCAAGTACCGGGATTCCTTCATCTATCGCTGGGCCGAGAAAGCGGCCGAAAAGCCCATAGGCTATTGTGTGCTCATTGCGGCAAGGCGACTCGACGAGGCCATGCTACTGGTCCGAACCGAGGAACTGAAGCGCAGACTACCGGTTGAGGGTCCCCCATCCGGGGCCTGGAAGCGTCCGATCGCCTTCGGATGCGGTGTCTTCAATCTCGAGACGTGGAACAAACACTTGCCGCAATACCGTGTCACGAGGCTGGCACCATGAATGCCCTACCCCGCTCTACGATTCAGTTGCCTCGGGGGCGGCGGGGGAGACGTCGGCGGTAGGGAGGGACTTCGGCAGGCGGGAGCGGTTCGCCCGTCTCTTCCGCCCAACGTTGCCGTTCGTCATCGCTGGCGTAATAGCGCAACCACGTCTCCGGGTCCGCATGGTCGTCCAAACAGTGCCAGTGCAAATAGTTGCCCGGCAGTTCGATCCGCTTTTCCGGTGACGGAAGAATGTCACGATAGATCAGGCAGTAGAGTTCACGGTCGGAAAGGTGGTCGGTGTACTCGAGGACGATCCGCTTTTCGAACAGACGCCGGACGACCTGCGCCAGTTCGACTTTGAGCTGCTCATCGTCCAGCGTTTCCGGATGAGGCAGCACGAGTTCCGGGTCGAACCATTGGCTGATCGGCAGCACGGGAGCACGTTCCCACGCCAACATCGAAGCCAGAAACTCGTTTTCGCGAGGCGTCGGCAACCGGCGACTCGACAATATCCGAAGCGACTCGTCGTAAAACGGCTCGAGCTCGTCCCGCAGGCGCGCATTGAGCAACAGTTGTTCGACATCGTCATCGGCGGAACGATGCCAGTCGTTCATGGTGCGGTCCCTTCAGTCGTCCCACCGCGCGGTGCGCGGGAGTTGGGGGGTCGGAGCAGCTTCCCACAGGTGGCTCGGGAGACGCCCGCTCGTTTCGCGGAGAAAACCGTCCCCGGACCATGAATTCGACTGTACCAAGGGACGCCGAATTGACAATACGAAACTTGAGCCCGCTCTTGGAAAAGCGGTATTTTTCTCGACCGAACGCCCGCACAATCGGCACAGATCAGCTGCCTTGCGCAGCTCCACCGGCCCCCGCCAACGCCGCCAATGCCGCCTCGACCGCCGTCAGCTCCTTTCGAAGTGCCTCGAGGCTCTCGCGCTCACGTTGGACCACCTCGGCCGGGGCTTTCTCGACGAACTTGGCATTGCCGAGTTTCGACTCCTTCTGCGCAATCCGCCGCTCGAGTTGCTCTTTCAGCTTCTCGTTCCGAGCTCGCTCGGCGTCGACATCGATCACGCCGCTTAAGTCGACCAGCACCTCCACGTCGCCGGCCGCGATGCGCGCATGCACGGGAGGCGCTGGAACCTCCGGACCCGACTCGGTCAGCTCGGCCGCCCCGAGCGAGGCGAAACGGTCCCGAAGAGACTCGACCAGCGCCGCCGTTTCGGCTGAGCACCGAACGGCGAAGGCGACCGTTTTGCGAGGCGGGATGTTCTGTCGGCTGCGGATCTCGCGCAGGCCTCCGAGCACGCGCTGAAAGACGCCGAAGCGTTCTTCGGTAGCCGCGTCGTAGCGCCCGTCCAGCTCACCAGTCGGCCAAGGAGCGACCATGATCGAGTCGGAGGCTTCGGCGGGCGCGTCGATGCCCCGCCTCGGAGCCACGTCGTCTAGATGCTGCCAAATCGCCTCGGTCAAGAACGGTATCATCGGATGCAACAGCCGTAAAAGGACGTCCAGGCCATAGGCGGCGACGCCCTGAGCAGCCTGCTGTCGATCGGCGTCCTGCCAACGCGGCTTGGCCAGTTCCAAATAGAAACTGCAAAACTCATCCCACGCGAAGTCGTACAACAGCGTCGCCGCTTCCGCGAATCGATAGGCATCGAGGGCCTCGGTCACGCGATCGACGACCGTCGCCAAGCGACTCAAGATCCATCGGTCCTCGAGTTCCAGGGCGCTCTCCGCCACGGGCGCCGGCTCGAATCCCTCGAGATTCATCAAGATGAGTCGCGCGGCGTTCCAGAGCTTGTTCGAAAAGTTCCTCGCCATCTCGAACCGCTCGCTCACCACGGGACCTCGAGGAAGATCGAGGGCCTCTCCCTCGGCCCACTGCGTGCGAAACGGCTGTTGGCACTGAGGGCACGTGATCACCGCCAGTTGGCGGTTCTCGCGCGTTTGATCAAGGAGTGCCTGACAATGGGGACATTCGAACTGGACCGGCATGCGCACGTCTTGCGTTTGCGTCGTCAGCCGCGCCAGGCCGAACCGTAGAGCGTCGGCACCAAACTTCTCGATCACGTCGATCGGATCGACGCCGTTCCCTTTCGATTTCGACATCGTCTCGCCGTATCCGTCGAGGATCTTCGGGTGGATGAAGACCTGGCGGAAGGGAACTTCGCCCATGTTGTTCAGCCCCATCAGCACCATCCGAGCGACCCATAGAGTGATGATATCGCGACTGGTGACGAGGACACTCGTGGGATAGAAGTACTCGAGTTCGGGGGTACGTTCCGGCCAACCGAGTGTGGAGTGGGGCCAGAGCGCGGAGCTGAACCAGGTATCGAGCACGTCTTCTTCACGACGGAAGCCGAGCGTCTCGAAACGCTCTTCCAGTTCACGCGATTCGTCGCGGATGCAGACGTGGACCATCACGTCTTGCTGGCCGACGCGCGCATCGGGCAGCTCGACCTGCCAGGCCACTTTGCCTGCCTGCACGTCCGGGTCCTCTTTCAAAGCGGCCACCGTCGACTCACGCTCCGCGTCGTCGACACATCGCTTCGACCAGATCGGAATGCGGTGACCCCACCAAAGTTGGCGGCTGACCGGCCAATCCCGCTTTTCCGAAAGCCAATCGAGGTAGCCTTTCGTATAGCGAGGCGGGATGATCTCGACGCGCCCGTCGGTCACGGCATCCATGGCCGACTGAGCCAGTTCATCCATTTTGACGAACCACTGGTCGGCCAAATAAGGTTCGATCGGCGTCTTGCTCCGATCCGAATGGGCCAGGTCGATCTCGCGATCTTCCACACACTCGAGCAGTCCTTGAGCTTCCAGATCGGCGATGACCCGTTCGCGAGCCTGCGCGATGGTGAGTCCGGCATACGGACCGGCGTGCTCGTTGAGCGTTCCATCGGGCCGGAGAATATTGATCATGGGAAGCTGGTGCCGCAGCCCGACTTCGTAGTCGTTCGGATCGTGAGCCGGTGTGATTTTGACGCAGCCGGTACCCATTTGCGGCTTGGCCCATTCATCGGTGATCAGAGGGATGGGCCGCTTCAGGAGCGGGAGTTCGACGAGGCGGCCTTCACGAGCCATGCGCGTCAGCGTTTCGAGGGCTTCGAGTCGCTCCGTTCGCAATTCACGGAGCCGTTCAAGTTCCGCCGCGATTTGAGGGCGTTCCTTGGGAGGCGCCGCCGCTCGCTTCGCTTCGAGTTCTCGTTCGGCCGCGTCGAACGCGGCACCCGGATCGGGATGGACCGCCACCGCCGTGTCACCCAAGAGCGTTTCCGGGCGAGTCGTGGCGACGACGATGTAGGATGGTTCACCTTCCTCGGGATCCACGACGCGGTAGCGAATGTGCCAAAAATGTCCCTGGACCGTCTCGTGGAACACTTCGTCGTCACTGACGGCCGTCTGGAGGAATGTATCCCAATTGACCAGCCGCTTGCCGCGGTAGATTTTCTCTTGGCGGAAGAGGTCGAAGAAGGTGACACGGACGGCGCGAGCGCACACTTCGTCGAGAGTGAAGCGAGTTCGCTCCCAGTCGCAACTGCATCCCATCTGTTTGAGTTGTCCGAGGATGCGAGCTTCGTAGTGGTCCTTCCACTGCCAAATCCGTTCGACGAGTTTCTCACGTCCCAGATCGTGCCGCGTTTTGCCTTCTTCTTCGCGGAGTCTCTTTTCAACAACCGCTTGAGTCGCGATTCCCGCGTGATCGGTACCGGGCATCCACAGAGCGGCATAGCCCTGCATCCGCTTCATGCGGATGAGGATATCTTGCAGCGTGTTGTTCAGGGCGTGGCCCAAGTGCAGCGCGCCGGTCACGTTCGGCGGTGGTATGACGATACAATACGGTGTCTTGTTCGGGTCGACCTCCGCGTGGAAGTAACCTCGCGACTCCCACATCGCATAGAGTTCGCGTTGGCTCTCCTGGAACGGAAAACGGCTCGGCAGACTCGCCGCCGAATGGGAAGCGGACATGGTATCGGTTCCTGAACAGGTGATCGGGAAAGGATCACGAGGCGGATCGCACGCCGACTGCCGGCTCGGCCGACAGATCGGTCGCTTGATCTTTGTAGAGTTTGTACTCGATGGCATCGGCTAGCGCCATCCAACTGGCTTCAATAATGTTTTCGCTCACGCCGATCGTCCCCCACGTGTCCGACCCGTCGCGGCTTTCGATAAAGACGCGAATACGTGCCGCCGTACCCGCTTCGGAATTGACGACGCGCACCTTGTAGTCGACCAGGCGCATGTCGGCCAGTTGCGGGTACGTGGGGAGGAGGGCTTTGCGGAGTGCCGCATCGAGTGCATTGACGGGCCCGTCTCCTTCGGCCACTTCGTGGCGCGTCTCTCCTTTGACATTGAGCTTCACCGTGGCTTCGGTGACGAGTTGCCCTTCGGGATCGACTTCGACTTCGACGTGGTACTTGATGCGTTCAAAGTGAGGATGGAAGATGCCGGCGCATCGCCGGACCAGCAGATCGAACGACGCGACGGCCGACTCGAACTGATACCCCTCGTTTTCGAGTTGGACGACGCGAGTCAGCACGCGGTCCATGAGTGGGCGGTTATTCTGGAGGTTGTATCGGGCGGTCAGAGCCATGATGTTGGACCGTCCTGAAAGTTCGCTTACCAGAATCCGCCGCTCGTTGCCCACCTCTTCGGGATTCATATGTTCATACGACGAACTGACTCGGTTGACGGCGTGCACATGCATGCCCCCTTTGTGCGCAAAGGCACTCGAACCGACGAAGGGTTGCGAATTGCGGAAGTTCATGTTGGCCGTCTCGTAGACGAACCGCGACAGCTCGGTCAGCCGCCGCAGTCCTCCTTCGGCAAGGACTTCGTAGTCTAGCTTCACGCCCAGCACGCCGGCGATCGAAATAAGGTCGGCATTGCCGCAGCGTTCTCCGAAGCCGTTGATCGTTCCCTGAACCTGCTCAGCGCCGGCTTGGACGGCGGCGATCGAATTGGCCACCGCCAAATCGCAGTCGTTGTGGCAGTGGATCCCGATACGGACGTCCCACGGGGCCACGGCTTCACGAGCTTTCTTGGTCAGCGCAGCGATCGTGTCGGGCATCGATCCCCCGTTCGTGTCGCACAAGATGATCCATTCGGCTCCCGCTTCGGCGGCTCGGCGGAGGGTTTCGAGGGCGTAGTCGGGATTCGCCTGATAGCCGTCGAAGAAATGCTCGGCGTCATACATGACGCACCGTCCGACGTCTCGCAAGAAACGCACGCTGTCGGCGACCATGGCGAGGTTCTCTTCGAGGGAGACTCGGAGCACTTCCCGCACGTGGAAGTCCCACGTCTTTCCGACCACGGTGCAGATGGGAGCTTGCGAGTCGACAAGTGCCCTCATGCCGGGGTCTTCTTCCGCTGTCATGCCTCGCCGGCGCGTCATGCCGAAGGCGGAGATCTGCGCGTATTGCGGCGGCGACTGAGCCACCTTCTGGAAGTACTCCGCGTCCTTGTCATTGGAGAGGGGATAGCCGCCCTCGATGAAATCGATGCCGATCTCGTCGAGTCGCTCGGTGATCTGGAGTTTGTCGTACAGCGAGAAGCTGATGCCTTCCCCCTGGGCTCCGTCGCGAAGCGTCGTATCGTACAGGTAGATTTTGTCGCTCATCGGATGGCTTACCTTCGGTCGACGGATGAAAGCCGACTCCCGCGTGGAAGGCGACTTCGTCCGGGCAAGAAAAAAACCCTGCGGCCCTCGAGGGCGTCAGGGTCCGGGTGGATCGAGTCCATTGCGTTCCCTTACGCCCTCCCGTCTCGCTCAATGCCCCAGACCGCATCGGTGGCCGACGCGGTCGGAACTCCTACGGCAAGCGATACAGGTGGACGCACGGTATGGATACTCCGGTTCTTCGAGGCTGCAGCCGCGCTGGAGGCGGCAACTGCCATGATCGGCGGGCCGGCCTGGTCCGATGGACAACGAAAACTCCCATCGACATGGCATCGCAAGCATAGGACGGGTGGGAAAGGGCGTCAAGATCGTTCGCATCGTCGTCGCCGGACCGCCGGACCAGAGGGTGGCTCGAGGCGAGCGCACTCGGCACGCTCGCTCCGTCCCCCGCTCGACTCTTCGCTCAACTGGCGGCCGGCTGCAGGAACCGCTCGAGCTGTGAGGCTCGGATGGGCTGCTGCAACTTCTTCACCGCCGCCGCTTCGATCTGACGTACCCGCTCCCGCGTTACCTTGAAGATACGTCCGACTTCTTCGAGGGTATACGAGTAGCCGTCGCCCAGCCCGTAGCGGAGGCGAATGATCTGACGCTCACGGAAGCTCAACGACTGCAAGAGCCGGTCGATCTTCTCACGGAGGGCTCGGTTGTTGACGTTCTTCAGCGGGTGATCCGAGCGAGCATCCTCGAGAAACTCGCCGAAGGAGCAGTCTTCTCCTTCGCCGATCGGCCGATCGAGACTCGTCGGGTGACGCCCGATGTCGAGCACGCGCAGGGCTTCTTCGAGGGGTACGTCGGCGCGAGTCGCCAGTTCTTCGACGGTCGGTTCTCGTCCCAGCTCCTGTTGTAACTGCTTTTCGACTTGGCGCAGCTTCGAGAGGACGTCGATCATGTGGACGGGAATCCGGATCGTCCGAGCCTGATCGGCGATCGCGCGCGTGATCGCCTGACGGATCCACCACGTCGCGTAGGTCGAAAACTTGAAGCCGCGGCGATACTCGTACTTGTCGACGGCGCGCATCAGTCCGGTGTTTCCTTCCTGGATCAGATCGAGGAAGCTCAGGCCGCGATTGCGATACTTCTTGGCGATCGACACGACGAGGCGTAGGTTGCCGCTGGAGAGTTGCCGCTTGACGTTCTCGTAGTCGGCGAACTGTTGGCGGAACCGCTGACAGCGAATGCGCAGACTGCGTGGACTCTCCTGCGTCGTGATCATCAGTTCGCGGAGTTCGCGTCGGACCTTTCGGATCGCCGGTTCGGAAGCTCCCGATGCTTTGAGATGTCGGAGACGCTTTTGGAGCGACTCCATGCGATCGGCGAAGCGTTCCAGTTGCTCCATCAGCGGTTGCACGCGCCGCGTCCGGATGCTCAGTTCTTCGAGCAGCGTCAGGCATTTCAGACGCCGTCGCAAAAACCGCTTTCGGATGATGGCCCGTTCGGAAGCGGGTGTTCGTTTGGAGATCAACTTTCGGAAATCGGCTTCGTTCTGCTTCAGGAGATACTCGAGCGTCCGCAGGTTGACCGGCATGCGAGCTTGGATTTGCTCTTTGGTCAGCCGCTCGGTTAACGAAACCTTGATCGTGCGGTCGAAGGGAAGTTCGCCCTCGTGGACACGACGGAGCGTATCGAACGCAATGCGCATCGCGTAGTGGCACCCCAGCACCGTCCGGCGGAACTGCCGGCGACTGACCTCGATCTTCTTCGCCAGAGAGATTTCTTCTTCGCGAGTGAGCAACGGGATCTCGGCCATCTGGCTGAGATACATGCGAATCGGATCGTCGCTCAGTTTGGGAACCTCTTCGGGCTCGAGAAGGCGGCGATCGCCCGCGGTATTTCCGGATTCGTCGCCGTCGGTCTCGCGAAGAGAAGAGCGCGAGGGTCGATCAATGAGCTTGATTCCCGCCAACTCGATGGCCGTAAGCAATTGCTCCATCTGCTCCGGCTGCGAGTCATCATCGGGAAGGTATTCGTTCAATTCGTCGTAGGTCAGGTAACCTCGCTGCTTCGCCGTTTCGATCAACGTTTGCCATCCATGTTCAACGCGTTCCACCTGTCGTCCTCCTGCGCCTCATGCGCATGCCAAGAGAATCGATGTCCGGCGGCCCCTTGGGGACTCACCGGGATTCAAGGCTGCTACCCGTCCGTGGGCGCGGAAATGCCTTGTCGCGCGCGCTGCTCCTGCACGAGTCGCCGCAGCGCTTCGGCTTCTTCCTCCTCTGCGTAGCGCTGAGACTCCAAGTCGGCGATCACACGCCGCGATTGGGACTCAGCTCGTCTCGTTCCTAACCGCTCCACCAGTTTCGCCAGGCGTTCCTGAGGGCCCGCCTCGGTCACATCTGCCTTCGCCTCGGCGGCTTCGGCGACGTCGGCCAAGACGAACTTGAGCTGCGAGTCCTCCACTCGCAGCATGAGCGCATCGAAACTGGGGACCTTACCTTCGGCCAGCAGTTCGCGAGCTGCCATGAGCAGCTGTTGAGCCGCCGGGTGTTCGAGTTCCTCGGGGGCGACCGCCGTGGCGACTTGCGAGCTGACGGCATCCCCGAGAATCAATAGTTCCAAGAATTCTCGCTCGATCAACGACAATTCGCGCGGCGATTCCTCGGACGACGTACTGCCAGTCGTCTTCGCCGGTCGCGAAGCCCGTTGGTGACGCATTTCCTTGAGTCGCTGGCGGAGGGTTGCCTCGTCGACGCGAAATCGGTGCGCCAGCCGCGTCAGCATTTGCTGTTGTTTGAGTTGTACGGTATAGCCCGACGGCGTGCCTCGGGGGACTCGAGCCAGCAAGGTGAGCATTTCCTCGAGTGCCGCGTGAGCCCGGTGCGTGTCGCGCGCCAGATCGATCCCTTCGGTGACGACGTCCAGCTTGTGATCCCACGCGTTGGGAGCCTTGTCGATCAGCGCTCGAAGTGCTTCGCCGCCGGCCCGCTTCAGTAACTCCGCCGGATCTTCCCCCGCCGGCAACGTGGCGACTCGCACGTCGAGTTGCTCGGCAACGAAAAGCTCCAATACCTCGTTCGCCCTCCGTCTGCCCGCTTCATCGCCGTCGAGTAACAGACAGACGGCATCGCAATAGCGTTTCAGCAGTCGGATGTGGCCGCTGCCCAAAGCAGTACCAAGGACGGCGACGACGTGGGACAGCCCATACTGATGACACAAGACAGCGTCGGTGTATCCTTCGACCACCACGGCCAGTCGCTCACGGCGGATGGTATCTCGAGCCAAGTCGAGGGCGTAGAGGTGGCGGTGTTTCGAGAAGACGGGGCTCTCGGGCGAGTTGACATACTTGGGTTCGTCCGGCCTCGCCCAGGCCGGCAGGACGCGCCCACCGAAGGCTACCGTCCGGTGCTGCTCGTCCCGGATCGGAAAGAGGACGCGTCCGCGGAACCGGTCGTACCAACCTCCTCGTTGGCTGGGAAGGATCAGGCCGCATGCTTGCAGGACACGTTCGCTGTGCGGAGTCGTGCGAGCTCGGTCGAGCAGCCATTGCCAATTAGTGGGACTCGCTCCGATGCCGAATCGGCGAATGGCGTCGGCGCTGATACCTCGCTCATGCAGATAACTTCGGACCGGCTCCGCCTCGCGAGCTTCTATGAGCCATTGATGGTATTGTTGGGCAGCCCAACTCAGAGCTCGCAGGAGGTTGGATTTCTCGTCGTGTGCTTCCTTCTTGAAGGAGCCTCGCCGCTGGAGCCGAATTCCTGCTCGCTCAGCCAGCATCCGCAGCGCCTCGACGAAGTCGACGCCCTCCCATCGCTCGACGAAATCGAAACAATCTCCGCCGATGTTGCAGACCCAGCACTTCCAGAACTGGCGTTCGGGGTGGACTTGCAGGCTGGGGCGAGAATCGTCGTGCCAAGGGCAGAGTCCCACGTAGAGACGCCCACGGCGTTCCAGCGGGATATGGCCGCCGACGAGTTCCACCAGATCGGTGGCTTGGCGGACGCGTTCTTTATCATCCAGTGGCGTTCCCGAAGACACCGGCGACTCCTGTGGCCAAGTCCGCACCTTGCATTCTTCCTATGCCACGGTCGCAGCAGTGGACTGGCAACTCCAACTGCTCCGACAGCCGCCGGCGTCACGCAGCCGGCACCGCGGCATCCTCCCTGATACCGGCCGAGATTATAGATCAGCCAGACGAGCCCGCCAACGGCAAAACCGAAAGCCCCCTAATCCTGGCGCGCTTCGACGAGGACGGGAAGGGTCAGTTTCCGGCCCGACCGCCAGAGGGTCACATCGACTTGGGTCCCGGGGCGCGTGGCCGCCACGACGTGAAACAGATCGGAGCTCGTTTTGACCGGGTGCTCTCCCCATCGCACGATAATATCCCCGTTCCGCAGTCCCGCACGGTAGGCGGGTGAGACCGCTCCCCGGTACTCGGAAACGACTTCCACCACGCGAGCCCCTTCGGGCTGGTCCATTCCCGCCTCCCGAGCTTGCTTCGCTGTGACGTCCGCCGGGATGACTCCAAGCCACCCTCGCGTCACCGATCCGCGCTCGAGGATCTCCCGATAGATCCTCTGAGCGACGCGGCTGGGCACGGCGAAACTGACGCCCTGGTAGGCATCACCCACGATGGCCGTGTTGATTCCAACGACCTTCCCTCGCACGTCGACCAGGGGTCCACCGCTGTTACCTGGATTGACTGCCGCATCGGTTTGTAGGAAATCCTGGTAGTAGTTTCCGATCTTCCCGGCTCGATGCTTGGCGCTGAGAATCCCGAAGGTGATGCTGTTCTCGAGTCCGAAGGGGCTACCGACTGCCCAGACGGGCGAGCCGACACGAAGTTCGTCGCTGTCACCCCACTCCGCTGCGATCAGTCCTGTCGCGTCGACCTTGATAACAGCCAAGTCGGTGGGCGGATCTTGGCCGATAAGTTCTCCCGGCACCGCGCGGCCATCGGAGAGTCGCACTTCGATTTTGGAGGCGTGTGCCACGACGTGGTAGTTCGTGACGATGAAGCCGGCGGCGTCGACGATCACCCCCGATCCCTGATCGGCCTGCCGGAAGGGCATCGGTCGCAGTTGGATGCCGGGACCGACGATGGGAGTCTTCGAGTCGCAGGAAATGTGCACGACACTCGGGCCGACTCGCTGGGAGACCAATTGGAAGGCTCGAGAAAAGTCATCGAACCGCACTCGCTGGAGCGCATCGCCGGCCGACTCGTACTCGGCCCGCTGCCTGCCTCGGATCCACGCATACCGAACGCGCTCGACGATGGAGGGTACCAGATGCGTGGTTAGCAGAATGAACGCCAGCAGCCCCACCAGCCAAGCCATGCTGCTGGTCGTCCGGACCGCCGGATCCTCGGCTGGTGGGATGGGGCGAGGCTGCGGCGAAGACGCTGGCGGGAGTGCATACAGCGAGCCCGATTCGGGGAGTGACTCCCGTTGCGCCACCGCCGACTCGTCCGTCCGCCCCTCATCGGTGCGGTCGTCATTCATTTCCGATCGATCCATGGCGACTCCCAACCCCCACGGTCCACGTGGTCGGCGGCCGTCTCCGCGGCCCTCGAAAAGTTTACGACGTCCATTATACGCAATTCGAGCGTGATGGAACACTTTTCGCAATAGAACGCGGAAAACTGCCCGTCCGTGCCCATCCATTCCCATTCAACCGCTAAAATCTCTTGGCAGGCCGGTGACTCAGCCTTCTCTGTCGTTTTCCATCTCGCCACTGGAAGAATCGGCTGATCATGACCAGGGATTTGGACACGCCCCGATTTCCTCCCCCAGAATCGGCAGATCGAGAAGGGCTTGTTTCGGTCGGTGGCCGATTGACACCCACGTGGCTGCTGGCGGCCTACCGGCAGGGAATTTTTCCTTGGCCCCTGTTGCTGCCCGACGGCTATGCGTTGGCGTGGTTCTCCCCAGACCCACGTGTTCTCCTGCCATGGGAGTCCCTTCATGTTTCTCGCCGGCTGGCCCGACGATTGCGCCGCGGCGAGTTCACCTTCACGTGTGATCAAGCCTTTGGCGATGTGATCGACGCCTGCGCGGCTCCCCGCCGCAGCGACCATCTGACGTGGATCACTCCCGAGTTGCGACGGGCTTATCGGGCCTTTCACGAACTGGGGTACGCGCACAGCATCGAAGTGTGGCAGAGGGGATCTTTGGTGGGCGGGCTTTACGGCGTGGCGATCGGACGTTACTTCAGTGGGGAATCGATGTTTCACCGAGTTCGCGACGCATCGAAGGCTGCCGTCGTGGCTCTGTGCGCCCACCTGCACCGGCGCGCGTTTACCTTGTTCGACATTCAGCAAGCCACGCCGCATATGATCGCCATGGGAGCGGTGGCCGTTCCTCGTTCCCGGTTCCTGCGCGAGGTTCGCGTGGCGACGCGCGAGTCGCCTCAGTTCGGTTCGCCGGTGGATTTCGCCGAATCGGTCCGATGGCTTGAGCGTTTCTTGCGGAAGTCGAAGTAGTCTATTCCCTATGCCCGTTGTACGCCCCTTGGGGACGGAATATACTGGCCAGCTTTAGAGCCTGCCCCCAGACTGCGGAGACCCCGTCCCCCGCCCAACGGCGTGGCCGCACTTCGGGAGCTGGGAGCCGGTTCGACGAACGGTGTGGGATCCTGACGGAGAGGGGTTTCCGGTGGTCCATGTGCCGTCGCTGGGGAAGGCCAGAGGCGGTGTTACGTCTAAGCATCGATTCGGATTCGCCGTGCAGTTTACGCTCATTGATCGCATTGTCGAGCTGGAAGAAAACCGGCGATTGGTCGCCGTCAAGGGGCTGTCGCTGGCCGAAGACTACCTGGAATATCACTTTCCACGGTTCCCCGTCATGCCGGGGGTCCTCATGTTGGAGGCTCTGTCCCAAGCCAGCATGTGGTTGATCCTCAAGAGTACCGACTTCGCCTGCCCCCTAGTGACCCTCGAGGAAGCTCGCAATATCAAATACGCTGGTTTCGTCAGTCCCGGCGGTGTGCTTCGGGTGCAGGTGGAATTGGGGAATCGGAGTGAAGACGGTCGGACCACTGTGCGGGCTCGGGGGACCGTGGACGACGCGCTGGTGGTCAGTGGCCGCTTGGTGATGCGGGAGCGGTCGCTCGCGGATGAGTCCCCCGACGGAGCCGTTCTCGACGCCCGGATGCGCAGCAGCTTGCGGGACCGTTTCGAGTTGCTCTATCGTCCGGCTCCGGTCGGTTCCTCGACTGCTTGACACGAAATCGCACCCCTACCCCAAACGGCGGCTTCTCCGCTAAATTGCCCTTGTCGCACGGGCCGATCCCTGAAAAACTGCGGCGCGATTCAGAAGGAAACCCGCCACGTGGCGGTTTGGCAATACGAAGTCCGACAATCAATTGATTGGCATGTACGGGAGATCCCAGCAGATGGCACCCACCAAAGAAGAAGTATACGAAAAGGTGAAAGAAGCACTCGTGGACGCCCTGGCACTGGACGATGACGAAGTGACTCCAGAGGCCACAATGGTGGGGGATCTGGGTGCCGAGTCGATCGATTTCCTCGACATCGTGTTCCGGCTCGAGAAAGCCTTCGGGATCGAGATCCCACGGGAGGAGCTTTTTCCCGAGGACATCCTGCAAAATGAACAGTACGTTGTCGACGGTCGGGTCACGGCAGAAGGCATTGCCGAACTGAAGAAGCGCATGCCGTTTGTCGATTTTTCACGCTTCGAAGCGAATCCGGTCGTCCAGGAATTCGCCCAGCTCCTGACGGTCCAGGACTTGTGCCGCTATATCGAGTCGAAGGTAGGAGCCGCCTGAGCCGCCGTGCCGCTCCAACTCCGAGGCTCCAGCCGGGAGCCGCACTTCTTTCGCCGAGTCGCGTTCGATGCGTTGGTTTTGGATCGATCGGTTTGAGTCCTTTGTCCACGGGGAGTCGGCGTGCGCCATTAAGAATGTCTCGCTGGCCGAGGAGTACGTCGACCAGCAGACGCCCGCCTACCCATGGTTTCCCAGCTCCTTGATCGTCGAAGGACTCGCGCAGACGTCCGGGCTTCTGGTCGGCGAGTACAACGGCTTCCGGGAACGCGTCGTGCTGGCCAAGGTTTCGCGAGCTTCTTTTTCGGGACTCGCTCGGCCTGGGGACACACTCACCTACGAAGCTACATTGCAGGACGTGCGGGACGACGGAGCGATCGCGTCGACGCAGGCTCGAATCGGCGACCAGACGATCGCCACCGTTGACCTCATGTTTGCCCACCTGGATGATCGAATCGCCGGCCACGACCTGTTCTACCCGGCCGACTTCCTCTGCATGCTGCGTATCCTGAGACTCTACGACGTCGGACGGATGCCCAATGGGGATCCGCTGACGATTCCCGAGCATCTACTGGAGGCGGAAAAGCAGGCGGTGGCCGAGCGGGATCCCAGCATCGTGGGGCTGAAGGGGGAGGATCGGTAGCATGCGACGGCGAGTCGTGATCACGGGCATCGGCGTTATCAACCCGCTCGGCAATGATGTCGAGACGATGTGGGAAGCACTCAAGGAAGGACGATCTTCGGTCGGTCCGACCACCCTCTTCGACGCTTCCAATTTCCCGACCAAGATCGCCTCGGAAGTGAAAAACCTCGACATGGCCCAGTGGGTCGAACGTCCCGAACAGTGGCAGGTCCGAGGGCGGCACAGCCAAATGGTGGCCGGTTCGACGGTCCAGGCGGTGCGAGATTCGGGGGCACTCGAGGCCGTCCAGGATCGCACGCGTGTGGGAGTCTATCTGGGCAGCGGCGAAGGGAACCAGGATTTCGACTCGTTCACGCGGATGATCACCGCCGCGCTCACCGATGACGGACTCGACTTGGCTCGGTTCATGCAAGCCGGCTTGGAAATGCTCAATCCGGTCGCCGAGCAGGAACAGGAACCGAACATGCCGGCTGGGCACATCGCCGCACTCTTCGATGCCCAAGGCCCCAACATGAATTGCCTCACCGCCTGCGCAGCTAGCAGCCAGGCGATCGGGGAAGCGACCGAGCTCATTCGCCGCGGAGATGTCGATGTGATGATTTCCGGCGGTACCCACAGCATGATCCACCCCTTGGGCGTGACCGGCTTCAACTTGCTGACCGCCCTCTCGACTCGCAACGACGAACCGACCAAGGCGTCTCGCCCCTTCGATCGCCTGCGGGATGGATTCGTGCTGGGAGAGGGAGCGGCCACGGTCGTCCTCGAGGAACTCGAGCATGCCAAGCGCCGGGGAGCCCATATCTATGGTGAAATCCTCGGCTATGGGACCACGGCCGATGCGTATCGCATCACCGATATCCACCCCGAAGGCCGTGGGGCCATCGGCTGCATGTCGATGGCCATTCGAGACGCCGGGCTGACTCCCGATCAGATCGACTACGTGAATGCTCACGGGACCAGCACCACCGTGAATGACAAGGTGGAGACGCGAGCCTGCAAGGAGGTGTTCGGGGAACGGGCTTATCAGGTACCCGTTTCCAGCACCAAGAGCATGATGGGGCATCTGATCGCGGCAGCCGGTGTCACCGAGTTGATCGTCTGCCTCATGGCGATCCGCGACCGCGTGCTGCCTCCGACGATCAACTACGAGAACCCCGACCCCGAGTGCGACTTGGACTACGTTCCCAACGAAGCTCGTGAAGCCAAGTGCGACGTCGCCCTCAACAACAGCTTCGGATTCGGCGGCCAGAACATTACGTTGGCGGTCGGCCGCTTCCGGGACTAAGAGCCGCGGAGTGTGTTTCTCGCGGAGCCGCCAAGAGCGCAGAGAGAGCACGTAGGTCAGGCTTTCCAGCCTGACGGAATTTCTCGTCCTCGGGGATGTCGCTTGCGGCTGGATCTTCGGCCAGCCGCTTACGCTCGAGAAGCTTTCTTCCTCGCTTGGCTGGCTCGCTGCAGGACGTCGTGACAAGCGTCGAGAACCATCTCGACGGAGATGGCGCGCATCGCCTCGTTGGTACCTCGTTTGCGCCGGCGGCTCGAGCCCCCTTGGTACCAGGCTTGGACGGCCCGATGCGCCGGCCCGAACGGCCCGCAGACTTCCGGACGCGTCGGTCCATACAGGCCGACGGTCGGTGTTTCCGCAGCGACGGCCAGGTGGAGCGGACCGGTATCGCTACTGACCATCAGATTGCTTCGGCGGAGCAACTCGGCCAGTTCGGTGAGTGAGGTCTCCGGGGCCACCGTAGTGGAGTCTCCCGCGAGGCGCACGATCGACTCAGCCATCGTCCGCTCGGCCGCCCCGGCCCACACCACCACGCTGGGAAGTCGGTGGTGGTTCCAAAGTGCTTGAGCCACCTGAGCGAATCGTTCGGGGAGCCATAACTTCGTGGGCCAGGAGGCGCCGGGGTTCAGCACGGCGAAGGGGCCGAGTCCTCGATCGGTCAGCCACCGCTGGACCGTCGCAGCCGCCGCTGGGTAGCCGGGTAGTCGGAATTCGACCTTGTCCGTTTCCACTCCCCAAGGTTGCAACAGCGCCAGTTGACGCTGGGCGACATGCCGGGCCTCAGGAGTCACGCGGTGCGTGGCCAACCACGGAGCGACTTCACGGGCCAAGGGGGGCTCGAGGCAAACGCGCATGGAAGCTCCACTGAGCCAGCCCAGCAGGGCACTTCGGGTCAGTCCTTGAGGATCGAGGACGGCATCGAAATGGCGCGAGCGCAATGTGCGGCGTATGGCGGCGACCTGTCGGACCGACTTGAGCCATCCTTTCGAGAGGACATGCAGCCGATCGATGCAGTCGTGTCCCTCCAGTAGCGCATGTGACGGACGCTCGACGATCCATTCGATTTGGGCGTGAGGAAAAGCCCGACGGAGAGCACACGCTAGCGGCAACGTCAGAATGCAGTCGCCGATCGCACTCAGTCGCGTGATGAGTATCCGTTGGAGATGGAAGTCCGGATGGGCATCCGTTGCCGGAGAAATCTGGAGGCGGGAACTCATCATGGCGAGCCCTCAGGCTTGGCCGCAGATCCGGACACTTCTTCTTTCTTCGGGGAAGCTGTCTTTTCGGCCGCATCCTCTGAAGAAGGCGACTGTGGCGACCCCGATTCGTTGACGTCGGTCTTTTCTTGAGGTGGGACGTCGTTCGACGATTCAGTGGGAGCGCCGTCTTCTTCGACGCTGGAGTCGCCAGTTTCCTTGGAGGCTTCGTCGCTCTCCTCGTCGTGGGAGATCAGACGAGCGAGTCCCGACGGGGTTGGCAATCGGGGAGCCGGAATGTGGGGAATGTGGATCTCTTGGCCGACGAACATGGGGTTGTTATAGATCGTTCCGCTTTGGAACGGTCCGGCGCCGAACACCCAGGTGGCTCGAGCCGAACTTTTGGCCAGTGCCGTCTTCCATCCTCGCAGCGGTTCCCCCGTCTCCCGCAGGTAAGCGAAGACGTTGATCTTGGCGATTCCCACTTCGTCCGAACGTTTGGCAATCGAGAGTTCGGGTAGAGGCGGAATCTGGGGAGCATTGGGAACCAATCCCGCCGCCGTAGTGAGCAGCCGGCTCGGAGGGATACCGTACGTCACGTCATGGCCGTCGTAGCCGAGGGCTCCCACGCGAGGCTCGACGACGACTTCCGCTTCGTTGCGATTGTCGGTCAGAAGAGCGCCATCGAGCGTCAAGCGGTGGCGGAGCGAGCTGATGATGTAGGGGGCGTTGACGAAGTCGACTCCCTTGACGGTGCGGATGTACGTCGTGTCGAGGTAGACTTTGCGCCCTTTGAGCGGCTGGAAGTCGAGTTGGTCCACGGCTCGGTCGACGGCGTCGGAGAGCACCATCTGCTCGGTGGCTCGCTGCAGTCGCGTGGTGCCGCAGCCGATAACGCCCATGCCGGTCATGGCAGCCATCCACACGGCTGCCCATAGCCGAAGCTGCGTCCATGTTTGTCGGTATCGACCCACGTCCATGATGGGTTGTCGACCCACGTCCATGATAGCGGTATTGGTGAAACGTCGTTGTCTGTCGAGACTTGTCCGAGGGAGGCGGCATCCGTGCGAAAGCATCCGCCGGTGCCGCGAGGAGTATAACGACCGGCGAGAAGGACTCAAAGATCAATCCCCGTTGATCTATGGGCTGGTGCCCCCCTCACCGGAGTTAAGCCACTTGACCCGTTTGGTGGTAAGTGGTTAGAATGTCCACTATTCAAGTGTCGACTTTTCGCCATCGTCTTTCGGGTGAGGAGATCGGGATGACCGACTCCGTTGCTACGGGCCGTCGCCCGTTGGGGCTTTACCCGGGCTGTCCCGAGCCGCGTCTGTATGATGCGGTGGTCGGGCAGTTGCGAGCCGGGCATTACAGTCGTCGGACCGAGGAAGCGTACGTTCATTGGATTCGGCGTTTCCTTTTGTTCCATCAACGGCGGCATCCGGTCGAACTGACGGAAGAAGATGTGAGCGCCTTTCTTACGCATTTGGCGGTCGCTGGGAACGTTGCCGCTTCGACGCAGAACCAGGCGCTGGCGGCGATCTTGTTCCTGTATGGAAAAGTCCTGAAAAAGCCGCTGGGCCGACTGGAAGGGGTTGTCCGAGCCAAACGTCCGAAGCGTTTGCCAGTGGTGCTGACTCAAATGGAAGTCGAGTCGTTGCTTCGCCACATGGACGGAACGCCGCAATTGATCGCAACGCTCTTGTATGGTTCCGGCCTGCGTCTGATGGAGGCGTTACGTTTGCGCGTCAAGGACGTCGACTTCGAGCGGAATGAAATCACCGTCCGCGACGGTAAGGGCCAAAAGGATCGCCTGACGATGCTCCCAGGATCCATCAAGCCGGCCCTGGCCCAGCACTTAGAGAGCGTCCGGTGTCAGCACGAGCGGGACCTGGCGAGGGG
>WFWZ01000391.1 GCA_015490875.1 Planctomycetaceae bacterium | reverse complement strand
TTCTTCTTCTGCTGCTGCGCTTTCAACTCGCCGAAGCCCGACATCATGCCGCCACCGCCGCCTCCCAAGCCTCCTTTGAGTTCCTTCGTGGAGGAACCCTTGGAAGGACCAGGCCGACTTTGATCGGAAGGCTCGGACGATTCGCCACTCTCTTCCTCGGCCCACTCGACTCGGCGCCGCGACAGCCCGATCTTTCGCTCCTCCGTGTCAACACGCAAGATCTTCACGTCGAGTTCGTCGCCGACTTGCACGATCTCTTCGGGATTCTCGACCTTGTGATCGGCCAATTCGGAGATATGCAAGAGACCCTCGAGGCCATCTTCGAGGCCGACGAAAACGCCGAAGTTGGTGATCTTGGTGACCTTCCCACGGACGACCTGCCCCGGCTGGTACTTGGCGGGAATCGTGCTGGTCCAGGGGTCTTCTTCCATCTGCTTGAGCCCCAGAGCGATGCGCCGCCGCTTCTCGTCGACCGAGAGGACCTTGCACGTGACCTCCTGGCCCTTCTGGAGGATCTCGCTGGGGTGGCTCACCTTGCGGGTCCACGACATGTCCGAGACATGGAGCAGCCCGTCGATTCCCTCTTCCAGTTCGACGAACGCGCCGTAGTTCGTGAGGTTTCGGACGCGACCGGTGACGACGCTGTCCGGGGGATACTTCTCCATGATCGATTCCCACGGATTCGGCTGCGTCTGCTTGATCCCGAGCGAGAGTTGCTGACCTTCCTTGTCGACTCCCAGAATCATCACCTCGACCTGGTCGCCCGTCTTGACCAACTCACTCGGATGGTTGACCCGTTTCGTCCACGACATTTCGCTGATGTGCACGAGACCTTCGATGCCAGGCTCGAGCTTGACGAACGCCCCGTAACTCATCACGTTCACGACTTCGCCGACGACCCGAGAACCGACCGGGTACTTCTCTTCGACGTGTTCCCACGGGTTCTTCTCGAGTTGCTTCAGGCCCAAAGCGATCTTTTCCTTCTGGCGGTCGATCTGCAAGACGACGACATCGATCTCCTGGTCGATGCGGAGCATCTCCGAGGGATGGCCGACCCGTTCCCAACTCATGTCGGTGATGTGCAGCAACCCGTCGATGCCGCCCAAATCGACGAAGGCTCCAAAGTCGGCGATGTTCTTCACGACGCCGCGGCGGACCTGGCCTTCTTCGAGCTCCTTCATGAGCTGCTCGCGGTCCTCTTCCCGCTGCTTTTCGATCAGGGAGCGACGGCTGACGACGATGTTACGCCGCGATTCGTCGATCTTGAGCACTTCGCACTGGACGACGCGGCCGATGAAATCGCCGATGTCGCCGGGACGACGAATGTCGACCTGGCTGGCGGGCAAGAAGACATTGACGCCGATGTCGACCAGCAAGCCGCCTTTGATCTTCCGCGTCACCGTACCCGTGACGACCTGGCCCTCCTCGACGGAGGACATCATCTCTTCCCACTGCAGGATCTTCTCGGCCTTGCGCTTGCTCAGCACAATCATGCCGAAGGGCTCTTCGGGACCTCCTCCGTGAACGTCTTCCACCTCTTCGATGATGACGCGTACCGTATCGCCGACCTGCGGAAGCTCCTCTCCTTCCCACTCGCTCAGCGAGATCGCTCCTTCGCTCTTGAAGCCCACATCGACCAGGACGAAGTCGTCTTCGACCCGGACGATCTTGCCCTCCACGATCTGATTCACCTCGAAACCGGGCTGCGTTTCGATCTCTTCTACGACCGTCTCGGTCTGCCCCCCCATCGCGGACGCGAATTCTTGCTCCAGTTCTTGATCTTCGTCGAGCGAACGAATGAGATTCCAGTTGACCATGTTCCACCTCGCCCACCGGGGCAAACGCGTTTTCGGCGGGCATACCCGAAAAAAAGTTGACGTACCAGCCGCGCCCGCCCGTCTCCGTCGACAGGCTGCACCGGCAGCGGCGAATCTGAGTAAATCTAACAAATGCCCCCACCTGCGGCAACCGCACCCGCGTTGACGGGCCGGGGGAACGCTGGTAGAAATGAGAGCTTGACTCAAGGTACGAAATAAACGCAATCCCATCCACGACGAGGGCCCTTAGACCATGGGAAGAAGTGAGCGGATGAAGGAGTTGGCACGGCGCCGTCACCGAAAGCAGAAGCTCGCCCAGTTGAAGCGGCGAGCCGCCAAGGCGTCGGCCTCGGAGAAAGCCGTGATCGCTCAGAAAATCCGGCGGCTGACACCGGGAGCCGACCAGATCATCGCCGACTGGGGTCTGGAAAGCCGCTGACGGCCTGCCGACCAAGGATCGCCATACGAGGATGAGCCGCCGCTCCCCCCAGGACGCTTCCACCCCCGGCAACGAACGCCGACCTTCCTTGGCGGAACTCGACCGGCGTCTCGTCGAACTCCTCAACGCTCGAGCCTCCCACCCTCACGCCTGGCGGGATGACGTGGCCGACGCCCGTCGCTGGGAGGCTCTCTGCAAGCGACTGAAGCGGCTCAACCGAGGACCGTTGTCCACGGAGACGCTCGAGGCGATTTACCGCGAGCTGCTCTGTGGGAGTCGCCAGGCGCGCCAACCGACGCGCGTCGCCTTCCTCGGGCCTCTGTACAGCTACAGCCACCTGGCTGCTTTGCGCCGTTTCGGGCGGGCCGCCGAGCTGGTGCCCGTCCACTCGATCGCTGCCGTCTTCGATGAGGTCGTTGCCGGCCACTGCCAGTACGGCCTCGTGCCTCTGGCCAACTCGACTGACGGCCGGATCGCTGACACTCTCGATTCGTTCGCCCGCCAGCCGGTCCGCATCTCGGGCGAAGTCCCACTCTCGATCCGCCATTATCTGCTCGGGCGAGGCCAGCGGTCCGCCATTCGCGTCGTCTGCAGCAAGCCCCAGGCGCTCTCGCAGTGCCGCCAGTGGCTCGCCCAACACCTGCCCCAGGCTCGACTTCAAGAAACCGCCAGCACTACCGAGGCGGCCAAGATGGCGGCCGACGATCCCACGGTCGCGGCGGTGGCTAGCCGCGAGGCCGGCGTCCATTACGGACTCGACGTCCTCGCCGAAGGGATCGAAGATCGACGCGGCAACGTCACCCGATTCGCCGTCATCGGCGGAGAACTCCCGTCGCGCACCGGCCGCGACAAGACGGCCCTCATGTTCGAACTGGCCCATACCGTCGGTGCCCTCGCCCGTGCCATGGCCCTTTTCCCCAAGCACGGACTCAACCTGACGTGGGTCGAATCGTTCCCACTGCCGGAAACCCCCAACGAGTTCCTCTTCTTCGTCGAACTCGAAGGGCACCTCGACGACCCGGCTGTCCGCAACGCGATCGAAGCTCTGAGGAAAAAGACCACGCGACTGGAAGTCCTTGGATGCTATCCGATCGCAGCGGCGGAGTGAAGCAACGCTTCCTGGTGGGGGGAAACAGCGTGATCAGCCGCGAATTGCATCAGCGAAGGACAAAAGAGCGCTGTTCGTCGTCCAAGAAGTGGGTAGTGTCATCCAGGTGCCCTTAATCCGACGAACGCTGTGGCTCACCTGCCGCGATGGAGCGTAGCGGAATCCCGGTCAGGTGCAGCCGGTTGTTCGGCTTTGTGCATGCTCGCCCGGCGCACCAGCCTCGAGCCGAGCGCAGCCTGCCTCTTCCGCATGTCCGCGAAAATGGCACGCACGTCATGATTAAACTGCGCCGAGAGTTCTTCACGTATGCGCCTCACTTCCGAGACGATCGGGTCTTCCCACATGGCGTTATTCTCCCATCAATTCCTCTGGAGTGCATATGACTGGCATATTGAACCCTTGCGCATTGGAATGCACGTGCACACGGGCCTCGAGCTTCTGGTTCCACGTGTGCAATACTATAGCGGCAGCCGGATCGAACCCCTGCTCCGACAACGTCGGACAAAAGCCGGAAGCGCGCTGGTGAGAACAAGGTGTGAGCAAGCACCTTGTCTCAACAAAAGTCATTTTGCTGTCCCACGGTGCGGCAGGCGATCTCTTCTTTCAAGGATGCGTGCGAACGCTTACAAGCGCCAATCGGTTTTATCGGAACACCCCCTACGAACCCCAGTGGGGCACTGCATGAAGCAGCAAACAACTGAAGCTAACCTGTTTCCGACAGCCGATACGATACATCCCTCGTCAAGAATGAGTGACACACTCATGGCATCCGATGCGTTCCTCGACTGCGCAGTCAGTTGGCTGGGAACGAAGACGGCGACGTTCAACACGTCGCGCCAACAGCCGCGCTCCAGTGCTAACACGCCCGTTCCAGAATTCCAATTCCCGGTGAACCAACACACGTCCGCGATCATGTTGAAGCGGCGTCGGGGAATGCGTAGACCAAAATACCTTTGAATTCGCCGTCGGTATGTTTCTTGGCCCAATCTGCGCACATGGATTGGAGTTCGCCTAGCGTCATTTGTGCTTTTTCGATCTGTTCGGCGATCAGCCGAAGTGCTTCTACTCGGCCAATGTCCTCGAAACATGCGAGCGCAAACTTGAGGCGATTCGCGAGGGCTTTGGGGGATGCGGCAAATGGCCACCATCGTCTTGATTTGCCAACAATTCCTCGCGGCCGACAAAGTTCAAACATGTCGGACGGCTGGCGAATAGTCGGGCCATCAGTTGCGCGGTATCGACTTGCGTGCCGATACAGATCGGTCATCAACTCGAGCGTTACACCCTGCTCACGCATCGCATGAGAAAGAAACGCTTCGGGAGTATCATTGATAGCGCTCGAGAAAGTTGATTTTGCCAACATCTCCATCAACCGCCTTTCCTCTGTAAATCGTGTTTTGGTCTCTGAAACAGAACCCAGAAGTAATCGGCTACGGAGTTCAGTTAGCAGCGACAGCAAATAGCAGCGTCCACGATAGTTAAGAACCTCCAAACGCGGGTTCTTTCTTTGGGTCTCTTCGTATACAAGTTGCCCATAAACATTTGCAGCGTGCTGTGCCTCATCGCGCGCTTTGCTGACAGTTTCAGATTCGTTCGTGTCGTCGTACTCGCGGAGCTTTTGTACAGCGGTCTTGAGGTGTGCTTTGTTTTGTGCATCAAGGTTGTCTTCGAGGTCCTTGATGCGCGTGACCAAGCTGTCAAAGCGTTTGTTGAGCGATTGCAATCGCCAAATCATGAATGCGCCCGTGAGTGACGTGACGCCGAGCGTTGCCATTGCCAACGTTTGAAGTCCTCCGATCGCCGATTCGAACCCAATCTGGGCAGTCTCGATTGTGTTCAGCGCAGATTCGATACGACTCTGGGATTCACTGACTTGTTGAAGCCCCGCAAGTACGGTTTGCCCTTTTTCGCCATTCCATACAACGATGTCACCAATACGTGTCGCGAAACCATTGGGATCCGTCAATGCTCTCTGGATAGCGGGAACAGCGTGATCAACCGAGAACTTTATCAGCGACGGCCATAAGGGAGCTGTTAGTCGTCCAAGAAGCATGGGTGGGGTCATATAGGTCTCCTTTAGTCAGCCGAACGAATTGCGATCCATCCGTCGGAGTGCTGCGCAGCGGGATAGATCGTGCGTTGAACTTTGTCGCGTCGGAGTGGGCGCGTACCCACTATGCCAAGGATTGTAACGGGAGCGAGTACCCCGATGCAAGCGTTTCGGCGATCCGAGGAAGGGAACCATACCACCACGGACGGTCCGCAGGAGCCATCACGTTCTTCCAACTCGGCTTGGAGATCACTCCTTGCGGAATCATCGGTTGTCAGCACAATGGACACGTGGGAGATGACTCGCCATCGCCTTCTGGCTCGAGTGGATCGAAGGGATCGAAGTCCAATGCGTCGTCCGATAGAGAGTATTAGCCGCCTCCGACAACCGCCGGGTACCACGGAATGGACGTGCGCACGGGCTTCGAGCTTCTGGTTGCACGTGTGCAATACCATAGCGGCAGCCGGATCGAACCCCTGCTCCGATAACGTCGGACAAAAGCCCGAAGCGTGCTGGTGAGAAGAAGGCGTGAGCAAGCACCTTGTCTCAAAAAAAGTCATTCTGCCGTCCAACGGTGCGGCAGGTGATCTCTTCTTTCAAGGATGCTTGCGCACGCTTGCAATCGCAAATCAGTTTTATCGGACAACCCCTACGACCCCTCGTGGGGCACTGCATGGAGCAGGAGACAACTGGGGCTGACCTGTTTCCGACAGCCGATACGACACATCCGTCGTCACAAAAGGAGTGACACACTCATGGCATACGATGCGTTCCTCGACTGCGCAGACAGTCGGCTGGGAACGAAGATGGCGACGTTCAACACGTCGCGCCGTGCCGACATCCGCGATTAAGTTCAATGACAAAGGTAACCCGGCAGCAGGCCTTGGCGGTGACGGCCTGAATCATCGATACGGTTTCTATCATTCTACAGGTCGAACGACGCAGGAGTAGCCGATCTAGTTGACCGATTTGTTAGCCAGCCTTTACCCGGCGGCATCGGTTGCTTTGGGAAGCGTTTTACCAATGATTTCTACAACCGGGTTGATTGTTTGTGAATCCTTGTCAGGTGAATCGTAGCCAGTGGGACGCCCTGTAAACGCGGCTTGCGACGCTTGTAAAAGAATCGCATCCTTCACGCGGTCGTCGGATGTGCCCTCGACAAATGCGCGGAATGTCATGAGCGCGTTGGCGCGATGTTTATTGACCGTCTCGTTGTGTTTCTGCGCCTTGTAGTTGCGAGCACACCAGAATATGGCGAAAGACAGTGTTGAGAGTACGATGAGTTTTGCGACGACGTATTGAATTGCAGCGGCAGTCGTTGGTGGTTGCCAGTTAACCGCCACGACGAGGCCGATGACTGCAGCGATAAGCGTGACAACGGCAGCGGCAATTGTGGCGACAAGCCATTTGCCAGCAAGCTTGCCATGTTCCTCGGCTTCTTTAAGGAATATCTGAGCGTTTGTTGAAACGCCTGCTTCGGCTGCTTGTTCCTTGACCGCCGCGAGAGCGTTTTGCGCTTCCTGTCGCGCGTTTGCAATGAACGTAGAGAGTTTGTCCGCCTCGGCCTTCATCGTTGCATGATAGCCTTTGGCTTCACGCTCAATCTTCGCGTAGTCCGTCGCTTGCGTTGCTGTAAAAGCAAGGGGCAGGAGCAACGGATTCATCACGTTGTCATACGCGCTTTCGATTTGCCTGATGATGTCATTGCAAACATCGCCCGGTCTATCTTGATTGAGGGTGAATTCCCGAACCTGCTTGATATACGAGTTGATTGCTTTGCAGCTCCCGTTGATTGCATCAAGTTGTTGGGTGGTAAGACGCGACAAATCGCGCTGGTTGAGTTGCTTGCAGAGGTCAAGCATCTCCTCGAAATGCGGCACCGCGTCTTTGAAATTGATATCGGGCGATAGGTCCGATGTGCGAGCAAGCGACTTGGCGTCGATCGCGGCAAGCGAGGCGAGGGCATCCTTGACGGTTGCGAGGCGTTCTTTTCGAGTGTTGGGATCGGCCATGGGGGTTGGATTAGTTTATTCTTGGCTAACGACTTACATCAGTGGCAAAACACGCGGAAGTAGTAGAGTGACAGATCGGCGTCCCAGCGGCGGCCGGTGTAGGTGTACGTGCGGGCGTAGCTTGAGGATGCTCGAGCGCCGGATGTACCAAGAGATTGCGTCGAGCGAAGCTCGGTGCTTTCGGTCGAACGGTTCTGCGC
>WFWZ01000390.1 GCA_015490875.1 Planctomycetaceae bacterium | reverse complement strand
GTTGGAAGAGACACACCACCGAGCCATCTTTCCGAGGCCGCCACGAGCCGGTCTGCCCCGAACCTCCATGGACAATTCGGCTCCTGCCAATCGCTCCCGCCGGCACTTTCGGTCCAACGACTTTCCCTTGTTGTGGCCGATCCGGATTCGTTTGTCAAGTGTTTTTTGGGTAAAGATTTTTCGCGCAGGTCAGACTTCCAGAAAACGAAAGGGCTCGCGCCAAGACGCGAAGACGCAAAGAAGGAATTCAGGACGAGTAATTCCGTCAGGCTAGAAAGCCTGACCTACATGCTCCCTCTGTGTTCTTTGCGGCTTGGCGAGAGAAACCTCGTCAGGCTGGAAAACGTGACCTACGGCGTGGCGCTCGGAATTGACGGCGCAAACCGTGGGACCGACAATGAAACACTCACCGAGTTCAGTTCCCTGGTGCCAAAGGACTGTCCAATCGACGGCCGCGCGTAAACGTCAATCCTTTCTTCTGCCTCAGCGCAGCGCGGCAGAGAACTCGACCGAGTCAAAGATAGTGCCACGCCGGACCTCAAAGAGAAAGATACATCATGTTTCAGATCCCTGCGATGAGTCTGTCTCGACGCCAAAGAGGCTGCGGTCGAACCTTCGGCCTCCCGAAACGCGACCGAAATGGGAAACGGCGCTTGCGGGTTTGGTTACAGGCTCACAGATGGTTGCGACATCGTTGGCTGCAGCAAATTGCTACGCTGGCCGTTTCCGTCGCATTGCTGCTCGTTGCCCATCTGATCGACATGCGACGAGCGATTGCCGATCCACGTTCCCGCCCCAATGTCATCCTCGTCATGGCGGATGACATCGGCTACGAATGTTTCGGATGCTATGGCAGCTCCCAATACTCGACTCCCCACATCGATCAACTGGCTCGCGAAGGCATGCGATTTACCAGCTTCCACGCCCAGCCGCTTTGTACTCCTACCCGTATCGAACTGATGACGGGGCTCTCGAACGTGAGAAACTATGCGGCCTTCTCCGTCTTGAGACGAGATCAGAAGACGATCGGCCAGTTCTTTCGTGAAGCCGGCTATGCGACCGCCGTCGCCGGCAAGTGGCAGTTGCTCGGCGCCGAACACTATCCTAAACGATTCCGAGGCAAAGGAACCTGGCCGACCGAAGCCGGTTTCGATGAAACCTGCCTGTGGCAAGTCGATCGAATGGGCAAGCGATACTGGAGCCCCTTGTTGTCCATCCATGGCAAGAACCGTCAGTTCGGCAAAGACCAATATGGCCCGGATATCGCCACGGCATTCCTGATCGACTTCATGAAACGGCACCGCGACAAGCCGTTCTTTATCTACTATCCGATGATCCTCGTCCACAATCCATTCATCGCGCCGCCGGGAACATCCCCTGAAGCGGCGTCGACTCCGCAACTCCGCTTCGAGGCAATGGTCGCCTACATGGATCGACTCGTCGGTCGCTTGGTCTCGGCCGTCGATGAGCTCGGCCTCGCCGAAAATACACTGATTCTCTTTCTCGGCGACAACGGTACTAACCGAGCCATTCGATCGAAGTTGGGAGAGCGCGTCATCCGAGGCGGCAAGGGGACGACGACCGATGCGGGAACGCACGTCCCCTTCGTCGCTCGCTGGAAAGGAACCATCCCTGCCGGCCGCGTCTGTGACGATCTGGCCGCTGTCTGCGACATCCTCCCAACACTCGCAGATGCCACCCATCTGTCACTTCCGGAAGACCTTGATGGCCGTTCCTTCTGGCCTCAACTCCAAGGCAAACGGGGCTCGCCGCGATCGTGGCTCTATTCCTACTACAATCCACGTCCGGAAAAGACTCGGCCGGTACGGATGGCCTGGGATCACTCCTACAAACTTTACGCCGACGGCCGTTTCTTTCATATCTCAGAAGACCCCGAAGAACGGCGTCCGCTGACGAACTGGTCGGACAACCCGGCTGCCGCTCGAGCCCGCGCCAAACTTCAAGCCGCAATCGACTCCTTTCCGAAAAAAGGACAGGCACTGCTGCAGTTTCCACCGTAGACTCCAAGACCAGTCGCCTCTCCCATGCGGTCGACAGAGTCGACCCCCGTGGTACAATGGACGATGGTCGGTTCCTTGTCGGAGCCGGCTCCCTCCCCCCTTCCCTCGCCCAATAACAGGAGCCAACTGCCGATGGCCATCTGCTCTGCTGATCGCCGACAGTTTCTTCGAGCCACCGGAATCACGATCGCTCTGCCGCTGCTCGAATCGCTTCCTCGAGCAGATGCTCAAGCGCCTCGGTCGCGGCCGCCGAAACGTCTCGTCTGCATTGGCAACGAGTTCGGCATGTATCCAGGCGCCTTTTGGCCAAAGGAAACAGGTTCCCACTACACGTTGCCGCCGCTCCTGGAACCTCTTGCGCCTCACCGCCCCGACTTCACGCTCTTTTCGCACCTGGACCATGGCGTGCAAGGAGGCCACTTCGCCGTTCATACGTTTCTGACCGGTGTCAAAGCTCAAGAAGCTCGAGGCCTCCCAGACGGCGGCATCAGTCTTGATCAACGAGCCGCCGAACATGTCGGTTCGCAAACGCGGTTTCCCGTCCTGAATGTCGGATCGCCGGACGGATTGCACGGCGGGTGTCAGATCAGTTGGACGCGCACGGGAACTCGAGTCCCGCCAATCCCCGGTCCGCGGGAACTCTACCGGGCACTCTTTATCGAGGACGATGCCGAGGCACGACGGCAGGCCATGGAACGTCTTCACTTGCGCGAGTCGATCCTGGATGCAGTGCGCGACGAGTCCCGATCGTTGCGGCGACGGCTGTCCCGAGCCGACTCGAAGAAACTCGACGAGTATTTTGCCGCCATTCGGGATGTCGAGACCCAACTGAGTCTCTCGAGGAAATGGCAGAATGTTCCCAAGCCGAAGCCGCCTTTCCCCGAACCTCAAAACCGGGGGCTCGCCAAAGACCTGCCGATGATGTATGACCTGATCGCTCTGGCGCTGCAGACCGATTCGACGCGCGTCGCCACGTTGGAAGTCGGTGGCAGCTTCGTGGCTCGCGATATCGGCATCCAACAGGGATACCACAACCTCTCCCACCATGGCCACCTGCCGGAGAAGATCAAGTTACTGGTGCAGATCGAGCGGTACCAGGTCGAACAGTTCTCCCGTTTTCTCGATAAGCTCAAATCGCTGGAAGATCCTCGAGGCGGAACGTTGCTCGAACACACCATGGTGCTCTTCGGGAGTGGCATGGGGAACGGAAACTCTCACCGCAACGACAACCTTCCCATCGTCCTGGCCGGCGGCGGCTTCCGCCACGGTGAGCACCGGGCCTATCCGTCCGATCCGCACCGCAAGGTTCCCCTCTGCAAACTCTACGTTTCGATGCTCCAGCAGTTCGGCATCGACACCGATCGCTTCGGCCCCGTTACAGGAACGCTCCCCAACTGGGAGGTGACAGGATGAGTCGCAGCGTGACCTGGATCCTCGGAACGCTGCTCCTGGCCGGTCTGCAGGCTTCTATAGTGGTCGCAGAGAAGCCGCAGTCTCAAGGTCGCTCCGAGTTCACGACAAACGTCCAGCCGTTCCTGAAGCGTTACTGCGTGGCATGCCACGGCCCGGAGGATGCCAACGCCGAGTTGCGACTGGATCAGCTAGCTGAGCGCGTGGCCGACACGAAGCAACTGCGACGTCTGCGCGTCATCCGCCGGCAGCTTGCGGACAAGTCCATGCCGCCCGACGACGCGGAGCAGCCGTCGAGCCGCGACCGCCAAGCCGTTCTGAAGTGGTTCGACCGTGCAATCCTGGCGGCTCGACGGCAACTCGCCGCGGTTCAACACGAGCACGTTTCGCTCCGCCGACTCAACCGTCGCGAATACCGCAACACGATTCGCGATCTCTTCCAGATGAACATGACGATGTTCGATCCGACGCGGACGTTTCCTCGCGACCAGCAGTACGATCATCTCGACACGATCGGCGAATCACTCGTTACGTCTGGATACCTTCTCGCGCGATATCTCGATGCAGCCGATGCGATTGTCACGCGGGCGTTGGAACCACGTCAGAAGCCCAAGGTACAGACGTGGGCGTTTCGCGACCACTTTCGACAGCAGCCTGAACTCGACGCCGTCCATCGCAAGGTCCATGGCTGGTCCTACTTGACGCTCTATGAAGTTCGGGGCGCTGATAAACATGAAGGGGCCTACGCTCCGCTATTGAGATTCCGTGAGGGCGTGCCGCACGACGGGTATTACGATATCCGCTTCAAAGCCGAATGCGTGAACCGCCGACATCCCTACGACATTGACTTTGTTGGCACCGACCCCAACGAGAAATTCCGTCTGGGGATCGTTCCGGGTCGCGCAGACGAGGGGGCTCTCCATAAGCCGCAGCCGGTGGAGCCGCTCTTGGCCGAAATGGAACTGGAAGACAATCTTCAATGGTATTCGACGCGAGTGTGGCTCGATCGAGGTTGGACGCCTCGCTTCGTCTTTCTCAATGGCATGATGGACGCCCGCACAATGTGGAACCGTGTCGTTCGGAAGTATCGCAAGCAATTCCCGCCGCGGAAACGACCGGGAATCGTCGAAGCGAGACTCTATGCCATCCAGTACGGAAAGTTGCCGCAGATTCGAATCCACGAAGTGGAGATCCGTGGACCTTACTTCGACACATGGCCGAAGGAAAGCCAACGTGCCCTGTTGGGGGAGCATGCGCAGCGCGTCTTGCGAGGTGAGGACCTCAGCGACACTGAGTGGCGAGTGCTAGTCGCTCGTTTCCTTTGGCGAGCCTATCGGCGACCGGTCAAAGATGCCGAAGTCGTGCGCATGATGGAGCTGATGGCAAAGCGACGTTCCGAAGGCCGCCGGCCGCTCGACGCCTTCGCCGATGTGCTCAAGACGGCGCTATGTGCCCCTGCCTTTCTCTACCTCGACGTTAGCACGCAGCCGCAACGAGGCAGCGAGCCCAGTCGTCTCCTCACTCCGCATGCGCTCGCCTCGCGGCTTTCCTATTTCCTGTGGTCCTCCATGCCTGATGAGGCTTTGCTGAAACGTGCGGACGATGGGAGCCTGCTCGAGCCCGCCGTTTTGTCCCACCAAGTTGAGCGGATGCTCGCTGATCCAAGATCGGACGCTTTCGTGAATGGCTTCCTCGATAGCTGGCTCACCTTGCGCGATCTCGGCTCGATGCCTCCCGATCGCAAAAAGTTTCCGCAGTACTACCGGTATGACCTGAAGTCGGCCATGCGCCGCGAGACCTTCCTGTTCACGCGATATCTCTTGGATCAGAACCTCGATATCGCTCATTTCCTCGACAGCAACTTCACGTTCGTCAATCGGCCGTTGGCAAGGCTGTATGGTATCAAGCCGCCCGAGGGGCCGGGGTTCCACAAAGTGACTCTGAAAGACCGGCGTCGAGGTGGATTGTTGGGGCAAGCGAGTGTGCTGACGGTCACGGCCAACGGCATCGATACCTCGCCGGTAATCCGAGGCGTTTGGCTCCTGGAGAATATCTTGGGGACTCCGCCGTCGCCTCCGCCGGCCAACGTCGAGCCGCTCGATCCCGATGTGCGAGGTACTAAGACGATCCGCGAACAACTGGCCAAGCACCGTAGCAGCGACAGTTGCAATGCCTGCCATCGCAAGATCGATCCGCCGGGCTTTGCGCTAGAAAACTTCGACGCGATCGGACGATGGCGCAACCGTTATCCTCGAGGCGCACCAGTCGATGCGTCGGCCGAACTTCCAGGCGGATATCGCTTTCGAGACGTCGTCGAGTTCAAACGGATTCTTGTAGAACACCAGACGACGACGTTCACGCGAGGCCTCACGTGCAAGCTTCTCGCCTATGCCTGCGGGCGCCCCCTTCGAGAACACGATGAGGCGGAAGTCGATCGCATTGTGGAGGAACTTGAGGTGCAAGGTCGCGGACTTCGTGATCTTGTGAAACTCATCGTCCAAAGCGAATCGTTCCGCACACGCTGAACCTGCCGCCGGATGCTACGGTCATCCTGAACGTCTGCCCGAGAGGATGGTTGGTCTACTCCGCGTCGTCCCAGGGGGCGACGACGACTTCGAACGCCGAACCGGGTACGCGTCGAAGTTCCTCATGCATTGCCGGGATCCGAGGATCGGGAGCCACGGAGATGGCCCAGTCGAGCCCGTTGTCGGCGACGTACATGCCGTACTTCTTTAGTCCCTTGAGGATCGCCTGAACAGGTGGCGAGAACGGGGAAACGTCGAAGTCGGCCTTCAGTCGAAGACGCTCTCCCATCCGTGGCAAGTTCGGGTCTGTCCGGCGGCTTGCATAGTGAGTGGCGGGCGCAACGAAGGCTCGCCGCGTTCGTGTCACTGTGACTCGCATCGCGTGTTCCACGATCCCGCGTTCCAACTCGTCATAGCGGACGACCGTCGGAAAGATGGGAAGACCGGCGGCGTCCGCCGAAGTCCAGCCCACGGGACGGCTGCGGTTCGTCTTCAGATCGAAGATGGCGGCACTCGAAGCCTGCCAGCCGCGGTCCGTGCGCTTCATCTGGTAGAACTCGTATAGCAGCCGGTTCACCGGATCGACGATGATGGCATGACGGTCGCCTCCCAGGCCGTGAGTGTCACGCTGCAGGTCGGGCAGCGTCATCTTCAACTCCCGATGGAACTGGCGAAAACCGTCCGGCCAGCCCTCGAGCGGGACCTGATCGGGAACAGGATACGGCCCGGGATCTGATTCATCCGCATAGAGCGTAAGAGCGACGTCGATCTTCGGCTGATTTGGTGGTACGAAGATATACGCCATGTCGGGGTTGTAACGGAGCGGCTTCGATGCACCGATCGACTCGACGATCTCTCGGGACCGCGGATGGACCGGCCAGTGATCCACCGTCTGGTTGATGGGATGATCGGGCGGGAAGATTTCAAGTGCCGAGACGATCTTGTCCGCTTCAGTCGTGTGGAACATCACCGGCGACGAGATTTCCGGCATTCGAGACTGCCGAATACGTGTCACCTTGTTCGAGTCGAATCGTATTTCGACCTTTGGTCGCGAGATCGCTTCGTTGCTGGAGCGTCTCTCGGACTCAGCCTTCGTTAACGACTCGGCTTCCAGCGGCTCGATCCGCAGATCAACCTCCCACTTCCCGACTTTGCCGGTAACTCGATACGCTCGGTTGAGCATCGTGGGGCTGCCACCTACGGGTGCTCCTCCCGTACTGCCCCCAGCCAACTTCAGGACGAAGTCTCCGAACCAGAGCCGCGCATCAGGCTGTTCTTCCTCACAGGCCAAGTACCACCGTCGCACTTCTTCCCAGTCGGGCATCGATCCGTCGACGTTTCTCAGTGACCGCAGATCGATGCGCACGTCGTTGCGGCCCGGACGGAGCCGTACGCGGTGATCGACTCGAGTCGGATAGTCGGTCGTGCCGGCGTGGAGTATGTTCAGCCCAAGTTCCACCGGTCGGGCTGCCCCATTGACGGCCGAAAACTCCAGTGTCCCGAACCGGCGCCAATCGGCCACACGCGCCATCGAGTCGCCAAAGCTGTCACCCGACAGCCGCTCGACCTGCAGAGCTCTTCCTCCCAAGTCGGCGCGTTCCACCAGCGATAACTTGCTCCGATCATCCGATCCCACATCGCTGGGCATCTGGCCCTGGCTGACCGCCAGGAGCGGAACTTCTTGAGCCGTCCCCGCGACCGTACCGCTCACCCAGACGAGTGTGCACCAAGCGACGAACCCGCACCGCAGGCCTCTCCGTCTTGTCTCTCGACCCACCACCATCAGCCTCCTCTTGCCCTCTTGTCAAGCGCTGTGGCGCTCCCCCGATACCGGTGCTCCTCCGAGCTCCCAGAGTAACTCGAAAACACCCTTGCGCAAATTCAGATAAAGACAAGAGGAATACGTAGAAAAAAGCAACAGTTCTGCTGAGTGAAGCAAATGGGAGTGCTGCTAGCGGCATGAAGCTAGCGATAGCGCACTCCCAATGAACTGCACTCGCTGGATGCAATAGATTGAAGCGGGTACGGATGTACAGATAGCACAATCGAAAACACAGAGACAAGGAGAGAGTCTCAGCTGAGACTCCGTGTCCTCTGTGCCTCTCTGCGTCCCAACATGCGAATTCCTGCTGTCACCACTATCAACGCAGCGGGCTCAGCCGTTGTCCGCTAGAAACGGTTGGAAGAGATTCCTTTGGTGCCGATCACTCACCAAAGAGAAACATTTGGCGTCTCGGATTGCCCTGCTCTCTAATGGGCGTACTCTCCAAACTGGAAACGTTTTTCAGCGGGACGCACGCGCTGCTCGATCATGATCCGCTTCATACGCTCGACCACGTCTGGGTGATCTTTCGCCACGTTATGTTTCTCTCCGATGTCCCGTGACAGGTCATAAAGTTCCAGCGGGGCGTCCGGTTTTCTTCGCAGATTTCGGCGAACTCCTTTCCACTTGCCCAGCCGCACTGCCAATTGCCCGCCATACCCGGCGAAATCCCAAAAGAGGAACTCATGGCGCTGCTGACGATCCGCGTGTCCCAGTAGCGTCGGCAGGTAGCTCACGCCGTCCGTATCCGCCGGTGGCTCGATTCCAGTGAGATCGCAAAGCGTCGCCATGACATCGTAGTGAGCACATAAGAGGTCCGATTCGGTACCCGGTTGAATCTTGCCTGGCCAACGCACGACCAGCGGAACTCGGATGCCTCCTTCATAAACCAATCCCTTCAACCCTCGCAGAGGTCCCACGCTCTCGAAGAACTCATAGTCGACTTGAGCCTTCAACATGGTGGTGCCGTTGTCGGACGTGAAAAAGACGATCGTGTTGTCGTCGAGTTCCAACTCCTTGAGAAGTGCCATCAGGCGGCCGACCTGCTTGTCGAGAAACGTGATCATGGCCGCGTAGGTCGCCCGCGGTGTCGGATTAGGAAGGTACGCCCGTCCCGTGTAGGGCGTTTCGGGCCAGCGTCCTTTGTAGTGAGCCACATCCTCCTCGGGAGCCTGCAATGCCAGATGCGGCAACACCGAGGGGTAGTACACGAAAAACGGCTCATCGCGATGCTCGCGGATGAACTTGAGCATTTCATCGGCGATAGCTTGAGGCGCATACGTGTCACCCGTGAGGCCGCGAGTGTTTCCCGGTAGAGGCCGTTGGCGGTCATTATCGACGAGATACCGAGGGTACAAGTTGTGCGCGTGCCGCTGGCAGTTGTAACCGAAGAAACGATCGAACCCCTGCTTCAAAGGATCGCCACTCGTGCTGACGCCCCCCAAGCCCCACTTGCCAAAAGCTCCGGTCGCGTACCCCCGTGCCTTCAGTAATTCGGCGATCGTCACCGCTTCATCCGGCAATGGATACTGCCCGCCGAATGCGTCACCGAAGACGCTGGGACGCACTTCGAAGTTGTCCCGCACGATGGCATGCCCGCCGTGCTTACCGGTCATCAGAGAACAGCGAGCGGGAGCACAAACGGGAGCCGACGTGTAGTGCTGCGTGAAACGCATGCCTTCGGCTGCCAGCCGGTCGATGTTGGGTGTCTCGATCTTCTTCTGGCCGTAGCAACCCAGTTCTGCATAGCCGAGATCGTCGGCCATGATGAAGACGATATTGGGGAGCTTATGTTGGCCCGCCGCTGATTTCGCCGAGGCTGCCTGCAAGACGATGTCGTCCCACTGCGCCGTGTCGTCGAACGAACCGATCCCGACCAAGCCGTGGGAAAAGGTCTTGTCGTGAGCCACCATGATCGGGCGGCGCATGTCGTCGAAGAAGACGGCAATCAGGCCATCCTTCACGCGGCGCACGACGCGCACGGTATGCCAGTCATCGGTCCACGGCGTTCCTTTCGTCGAACGTTCGGAGATCTTCGTCCGAGCTTTCCCATTGACAATGAAGATCTGATTCGCGTGGTCGTCCGCCCGCTTGCCGAAATGAACATAGTAGTAGTGCCCCGGATCTTGGTAACCGAAAAAGAGGCAGACGTCACGGTGGGGGTAATCGCGAGTCGTACTGCGGACGCGAGCCGTCAAGACGAAATCGCCCACGTCGTGCGCTTTCCACAGGGCGATGTTACGCGGGCTCCGATGCGGCGGCTTGAAGTCACTTTGGCGAAACTGGTGGAGCACGCGGGAGCCGCCTGCGGACTCGAGCCGCCACGCTTGAGGATCCGTGAATTGCCAGTTGGAAACTCCGTGTTCAAAATCTTCTTTTGCCCGCTCGGGCAGTTTCGTCGCGAAATCCGACGCGGACTCGTCGGCTACGGCAGCGCAAGTCGCCACTAGCAGGCCGGCAAGAAGAGCCCCCAAGCAGCACGACAGACAATCGAACCTGCGCGTGTTCATCTCACCCTCTCTTTCCGCCCCGTTGTCTCGATGAAAGCGGCCGACGCTTAGCACGTCCGCACGTTCCAAGACTTCCCAAACGTTGTCTCGATGAAAGCGGCCGAAGTGGCCCCCTAGTCATTTCCGGTACCCCACCTCAGCAGGGCTAGCCTGTATCTTCATTTCGCAGTGGCCCACGAACGCACGCTCCGAGGTGGGAGCGCAGGTGTCGCGAGCCTCCTGCATCTGGACATCATCCTAATTCACCGCTCCGAGCGGAAAAACCGGACCCAAGCATCCGACTCGCGCACCACGCCAGCTGGAACCCCCCATCTGATGACAGGCTCACCCCTCGTAGTCACTGACGCGCGGGGTGGAGGACAACTCGGCGGACGACAGGCATCGCTCGCGACAGAGGACAGGCATCGCTAGGACTCTGGTTCGAGGACAGGCGCCGGTCGGCCTCTGGACAGAGGACAGGCGCCGCTCGGACCGAAATAGCCGCTGCGACCGGTGCCTGTCCCCGGTTCCCCATCAAGCCGCGCCTGTCCCCGGTTGCGACCGTCCCGCGCACCAGCGCCTGTCCTCGGTCGGCCTCGTCACTCGCACCCGCGCCTGTCCCCGATCGGGGCCGTGCTGCGAACGGGTGCCTGTCCCCGGTTGGAATCGCGCTCCGATCTTGCCATCTTCCCAGCTCTGCTCAATCATCATATCTTTCCTAGTTCTCACCTGTCTCCTATCTTTCCATCCAATCTAGGCAGTTCCTGCCAATCTTCGAGATCGGCGCGGCCGATGGGAACCGTGCCGTACCACCCTTGTGGCGCTGCCACCGCCGCGTCCAGCTAACAAGGCACCCACCCGTGGAGTCCCCAATCATGCGTCGTCCGTCCCTGAGTCGACTCGGCTTGGCTATTGCCCTTGCCCTCTCCTGCACCCACCTGATGGCCGGGTACCCGATCCGCCTCGTGACCTCCCCCGCCATCTCCCCAGATGGCAAGTCTGTCGCGTTCTCGTGGCGAGGCGACATCTGGCTGGTACCCTCCCAAGGCGGCACGGCCCGGCGACTGACGACGCACCCAGCCACCGACCGATCCCCCGAGTTCTCTCCCGACGGCAAACGCCTAGCCTTCGTCAGCACCCGCACCGGATCGGCCCAAATCTTCGTCATGCCCGTCGATGGCGGCGAACCCCAGCAGTGGACTTTCCACAGTGAAGGCTACGACCTGCAAGGCTGGTTTCCCGATGGCCAATCCGTCTTGGCACTTGGCCGCCGAGACCACTTCTGGCGGCACGCCGAACGCTTCCTCCAAGTCCCCGCCCGCCCCCGTGCCGGCGAGAAGATCCTATTCGACGGCTACGGCAAGGACGGACACCTCTCCCCCGACGGCAAAAGACTCCTCTTCACGCGCGAAGGAACCCGCTACTGGCGGAAAGGCTACCGAGGCAGTCAGGCCTCCCAAATCTGGCTCTTCGACCGCAACCAGGGCACGTTTCAACAAGTGGCTCAGCACGAAACAGGCTGCCGCTACCCGCTCTGGCACCCCTCGGGCCAGTCGTTCTACTACGTCACCGCCAAAAGTGGCTCATTCAACCTCTGGCACAAAGACCTCAAGACGGGCAAGGAACGCCAACTGACTCACTTCGACGATGACTCGGTCCTCTTCCCTGCCATCTCCGCCAGCGGATCGCACATCGTCTTTCGCCATCTCTTCGACCTTTACATCTATGAGGCGAAATCCGACAAGGTGCGCAAGATCGACATCGAGTACGACGGCGACGAACCCCGCCAAGCCAAGCTCCGGCGACTCCTGCGGCAAGCCACCGAAGTCGCCTTCTCCAAAGACGGCCTGGAAATCGCATTCATCGCCGGTGGAGATGTCTGGGTCATGGACACGGAACTCCGTGAACCTAAGCCGGTCACGCATACCACCGAAGAAGAACGCGACCTCGTCTTTTCCAACGATGGAAAAGCCCTCTTCTTCGTCAGCGACCGCGACGGACAAGCCGACATCTGGCGTGCCGAACGGAGCGATCCTCAACGGTACTGGTGGCAAAATGATTCCTTCACCTTGAAACGCCTGACACACGACCCGGTCGTCGAGTTTGCACTCTCGGTCAGCCCCGACGGAAAACACCTCGGCTATTGCCGCGAACGAGGCGACTTCTGGATCAGCGATCTCGACGGCAACAACGCTCGCCAAATCTTCGCGTCGTGGAACGAACCCGATTACGATTGGTCCCCCGATGGAAAATGGCTCGCCTATGCCATCTACGACAGCAACTTCAATCGTGACGTGTTTGTGGCACCGATCGACGGCAGCCGCCCACCCTACAACATCTCACGTCACCCCGATAACGATTACGCTCCCGCCTGGTCGCCCGATGGACGCATGATCGCCTTCCTCGGACGTCGACTCGGCGAAGAAACCGACATCCACTACGTCTTTCTCCGCTTCCAGGATGAAGAACAGAGTCAGCGCGATCGCACACTCAAGAAAGCGATCGAAAAGATGAAGAAACTCCGCAAGTCGGCTCTCCCATCTCCCAAGCCGGCGTCCGGAGCCAAGAAGAACGAACCAGCCAAAGCCGACGCCAAAGCAGCAGCCAAGAAGGACGTTTCCAAGTCGCCCAGCAACAACTCGAAGAGTCCCACTCTTCCCAAATTCACGATCGACTTCGAAGGCCTCGCCGAACGCGTCCACCGCGTTCCCATCCAGCACACTACCGAATCGCAACTCTTCTGGTCCCCGGACTCGAAGAAACTCGCCTTCCAAGCCACAATCGCCGGGAAATCGGGGACGTATACGATCTCGCCCCCTACGAGCCTCTCCCCTCGACTGCTCACCACCTACCAAGGCACTCAAGCCCGTTGGCTCGCCAAAGGCAACCTCATCGTGTGGCTCCAAGGCGGCCTTCCCGCCTCTGTCACCTCCTCCGGCAGCCAAACGCGCTATTCCTTCACCGCTCGCCAAACGCTCGACGTCTCCAAACGCTTCAAAAACGCCTTCCTCCAGTGCTGGCGACTGATGCGCGATCACTACTACGACGGCACCTTCAACCACAAAAACTGGAACGCCATCTACCGCAAGTACGCTCCCATGGCCGCAGCGGCCGAAGATGAACAGATGCTCGCCGAGGTCGTCCACTTGATGCTCGGAGAACTCAACGGCTCGCACCTCGGCTTCTTCGCTCGCTCCTCACGCTCCACGGGACTCGCCGACGACTGGACCGAGGTTACCGCACATTTGGGCGTCCGGTTCGACGCCTCCTTCCAAGGCCCAGGCCTCAAAGTCCGCGACGTCATCTACGGCAGCCCGGCTCACCAACACAAAACTCGCATCCACCCGGGCGAAGTCATCCTCAGCATCGACGGCAAACCGGTCGATATCGACATGGATCTCACCACGGTCCTCAACGGCCGCCTCGACCGTGACATCGTTCTGCAAGTGCGTGATTCAAAAGGCAAGGAACGTCGCGTCACGCTGCGCCCCATCAGTTTCGGCACAGCCAGGTCGCTTCTCTACGAACACTGGGTTCGAGCCAACCGTGCTCACGTCGACAAGCAGTCGAAAGGACGCTTTGGATACGTCCACATCCGCGGTATGAACATGTCCAGCTTCTACCGCTTCGAACACGAACTCTTCCAGGTCGCCGCCGGCAAAGAAGGACTCGTGATCGACGTCCGCGAGAACGGCGGTGGATTCACGACCGACCACCTCCTGACTATCCTCACGCAACCGCTGCACGCCATCACGGTGCCTCGAGGCGGTAAGCCGGGATATCCGCAAGACCGCACCGTCTACGCCACCTGGCACAAGCCGATCGTCGTCCTCTGCAACCAGAATAGCTTCAGCAACGCCGAGATCTTCAGCCACGCGATCAAAACGCTCAAGCGAGGGCGACTCGTCGGCGTTCCCACAGCCGGAGGCGTCATCAGCACAGGCGGACGCCCCATCATGGACATCGGATTCCTTCGGATGCCGTTCCGCGGATGGTTCGTCCTCCCGACCGGCGAAGATATGGAACTCAACGGCGCCGTCCCCCATTTCATCATCTGGCCGAACCCGACCGAAATGCCTCGCGGAGTCGACCGGCAGCTCGACAAGGCCCTCGAGGTGCTCACGGAAGATGTCCAGAAGTGGAAAGCGCGCCCGCAACCGAAACTCAAGAAAGCCAGCGAGCGGCGCCCGTGAACGGGGTCTACGCCAAACGTGGAATACTTCCACCATCACGCGTGCGCTACGGCTCGGACCACCATAACGGCGTGTCCAACGAGCGCGCATAAGTCTGAAGAGAAGTCATCAATTCCGCATCGGCATCACGCATCGCCTGCTGCACGCCGGCACCGGCACCCAGAGCCATCTGCAACTGCCCGCCGTCCAAGGGCAACCCGAGCGACCGCACCAGTTTCAGCAATTCGGCGATCTGCGGGTCCTGCTCAAGTTGCCGTACCGCCTCTTCCCCCGCCGGTTTCACCGGCCGCTCAGCGCGGAGGACTGTCACGCCTCGGCCCTCATCCAGCACCACATAAAAGCGGACGTCCACCGCTTGAGGCATTCCCGAGGCGTTCGTGCGCAACTCCTTGACCAAGAACCCGCGCACTCCCTTCTTCCGCGCCTGGGCGATGGCCCCTTCCAAAGGCGAGCGCCGACGGCCTGCGCCGTTTCCCAAGATATCACCGATCAGTCGATCCAGCCCAAGGTTCTCTGCATTTGCAATTTGCCCGCGCTCATCCACGGCGATCCAAAAAGCGGGCGTTCCCTGAAAAACCAACTTCGTGCCATATTGAAATTCCACCAACGCCTGACGAATGCGCCACTCCTGTGGTGAATCCTCTTTCGGAGGCAACAACCCGATAAACTCACCCGGCTGAACCGAGTCGATTGCAATCTGCTTCGCGTCGAGTTCTTTTCGCAACTTGCCTACCGTCTTGGTGCAAACGTCGTCGATGCCCGCCACCCACGCCGCCACATAGACCTGACGTCGTTTGGGAGGCTGAAGCTTCAACGTGCGCACCTTCTGCCGAGGCACGCAGCGCAAGTAAAAACGAAAGGCCTCCTCGGGTGCCCCCTGAAGACGCTCGCGTTCGGACTCGAGGAACCCCCGAAGCTGCTCGCCATCGCCCGCCTGCTTCAACCACGCGTCGATCCGCTCGATCACTCGACGCCGGCGTTCCTTTTCCGCATGGTGGGCTTCCTTCTGCCACTTCTGAGCCAAACGGGGCTGAGCCGCCTCCAGCCACGTCCGTTCGACGGCCATCCATATCTCGGTGCGGTCTTGCCGCAGCACGATCCCCTGCAGCGTCGTACCGTCGCGGAGCCGCACCCGGTCCGCTCCTGACTCGTCGAACGGAATCGCCGCACTCACCCCCGACATCGCGCAGACCGTCACCAGCAGCGCGCAACCAAACCGATGTCCCCAACGCATGACGGGACTCCCAAGAAGCAAAGCAAAAGAAAGAACTAGACCACCGAGGATGCCGGCGGGACGACCTCATTGCGTTCGTTCACCAACAACACAATCGGTTCGTGGTCCCGCACTTCGTCGTCTGAATACTCGGCGTAACTGGTGATGATCACCAGGTCTCCGGCTCGTACCAAATGAGCAGCCGCGCCGTTGATGCAGATCACCCTCGAGCCGGCCGGCCCCTCGATGGCATATGTAGCCAACCGATGGCCGTTCGTGATGTCGTAAATCTCCACCCGCTCATACGGCACGATATCCGCCGCGCGCATCAAATCGGCGTCGATCGTCACAC
>WFWZ01000389.1 GCA_015490875.1 Planctomycetaceae bacterium | reverse complement strand
TTCAACGGCCGAGCGAAACCGTCATCGGTCCCCGAAACGTTCTGCGTCGACAAGTAGGCTCGGAGTTTGCCGTCGTGGAACTCGAGCGTCGAACCGTGAGTCTCCAAGCAACAGTGCGTGATGACGGGGATCCCGTAATAGCCCTCGACCACGACATCGCACTTGTCAAATAGCCGCCGAAGCTCCGCTTCGACGAACTCGTCTTCATCTTCGTCCTCGCCCGGCTCCCGCTCGGTCACCGGACTCGAACCCCGCTCGCGCATCGTGCGTCCCGCCTTCTTCGCCGCCTCGAGGTCCTCTTCGTTGACGAACACATCGAGTTTTTCGTACTCGAGTTCGATCGCGGCGACACCTTCGCGCGCCGCCGACTCGGTTTCCCCGGCCACCGCCACGAGCAACTCGCCTTCCCACTGGATCTCCTTCCCGACGCCCGCGTGCGGGAAGACATGCACGTGCACGACACCGGGGACGGCTTTGGCCGGCGCCACATCGAGCCGCGTGATGCGCATGTGGCCGTGCGGCGCACTGAGGCACTTGACGATGAGCTGGTTCTTGAGGTTCACATCGTAGGTGTACTTGGCCTCGCCCGTGGCCTTGGCCATCCCGTCGATGCGATCGTGCGACTTGCCCAACAGCCGCGACTTTTCTCGCGACGGCCATGCAAAGGTTACTTCAGCCATTGCCGCCTCCCTTCACTAAGTCGGTCACCGCTTCGATCATGTCGGCATACGTGCCGCAGCGGCAGAGGTTCCCGTTGAGTCCCTGGCGGATTTGTTCGCGAGTCGCGTTGGGGTGCCGTTTCAAGAAGGCACGTACCGCGACGACAAAGCCGGGCGTGCAAAAGCCGCACTGCAAGGAATCGTGCTTGACGAACGCCTCGCACACCTTGTCGGGATGGTGGCTGCTGACCGCCTCGCAAGTCTCGATCTTCTTGCCTCGGCAGGCGAGTGCCAACAATGTGGAAGCCGTCATCGGCTTGCCGTCGACCAGCACGGTGCTCGCACCACTGCTCCCGTCACTGCTGACCGGCTTGGCTGCCGTCAGATCGAGCTGGTATCGGAGGACTTCCAGCAGTGTCTCGCGAGGCTCCACCTCGACCTCGTGATCCGCGCCGTTGACATGGAGCGTGATCTTCGTCTTGGAGCGTACGACTCGAGCGGCCTTCGTGGCCGCCTCGGCCGCTCCACCACTGATGGCCGTGGCCGCTGCGACGGCTCCCGACCCCTGCAAGAACGCTCGCCGGTGGAACTGCATCCCCGACGATTTGCCCGGCTCCTTCATGGTGCTCACCTTCCCGTGTGGAGGACCCAAATCGGAGAAAACCGTCACGTGCAATGCCAGCGATTATAGAGGATCGGCGCGACATCGCAACCAAAGTACACCTGCCGGGTGCACATTATGGGAGGGGGGGACAGTGGACCAAGTGGACACAGTCGACGGGGTGGACAAAGGGGACGCGCATCGACCCGCCACCCGCCACACATCGCGCCAAACGGCAGCACTGGTCAGGCTAAAAGCCTGACCTACGTACGCGGTTGGGTGGCACCCGTCAGGCTAAAAGCCCGACCTACGGGAACCACCTACTCCTCCGTATAACCCACGACCACGACGGCGAACTTCAATTCCTTCGGCTTGCCGTTGGTTGGCACCGTCAGTTGCACAAGCCACCAGTCGTGCTCCTCGTCGTGCCGCAGCCCCGGCGTTTCGCCGTCCTTGGGGGGCTTGAGCGCCCAGATGGCCGGATGAGACGAATCGATCGACGCAGCACTTTTTTCGACCAGTGACTCGACGTCTTGCGGAGCGGGGTCTTGGTCTTCGGAAGCAGATACCAAGAGCAGGAAACTGGGGGTAGGCGAGACGCCCTCGTGGGCGCCATCGGTAGGAATCGTGGCGTATCGCAGCGTGTAGACACCCGGGGGAATCTCTTGATCCCGGAAGTCGCCGCCGCGTCGAGCGAACTGGACCACACCGACCAGGCTGCCTTCGACCAAAGGGTACCCCTCCGAGTTGCCTTCGCGCACCGCGACTTCTTTACAAAGCCACAGTTTGCAATACGTGCGGCTCTTGCCGCGAATCACGCGAAACCCCGTCGCCTGCAAACGCTGGTAGATCTTGGCGCTGACCTCATCTTTGGGCGCGGACTCCTGCAAAGGTTCGAGGCGATAGTCGGCGGCGGACGCCGAAGGAGCGTACAACAGCATGGCGCCGATGAGGCCGCAACAAAACCGAACGGCGAGCCCTCGTCGGTCGCGGGACGTATTCTTCATCGGCGCGTACTCTAGATGCAACGTCATCGGTGGTGTCTCCCCTTGCAAGAATCGTGGTGGCGGCGATAACGGCCGCGAGGCCACGTCGCGGTTCCGCTACGAACCCGTGGCGACTCGAGCCCCTTCCACGGTCGTCTCAAACATTCCTATGTAGGCACTTCGGGCGTCGTAGGCCGACCATCGGCGAGTCGTGCCACGTCCGGTGAACTCGAGCGCCACACCAGGCACAAAGTGCTCGAGCTGGAACAAAGGCGGGTAATAAGCCGACTCATTGCTACAGATGCAATCGTCGGGGTTGGCTTTCCGAGTCGTCAGGCGGGCATACTTGCCGGCATCCATTTCGCCTCGGAGGGAATCCGCATCGAAACGGAAGGAAATGGAAGTCGTCACGACCTCGTCGATCCCCTCGGCCAAGACGGGATGGGATCGCCGCAGAAACTCGACCATCGCCGCTTGCTGTTCCTTGGTGGCACGCGCGTCCACCACGACGCGCACCTTCAGCGCCTCAGACTTGACGATCCGATCGAATCCCAACGTGTGATCGGTTTGGACGACGGCGACCAGATTCAATCCGGCAAGGGAGACGCCGCCGATGTCGGCCTGGTCGAAGTGCCAGGCCATCACGGCTTCTTTGCCCGCGAGTCCGACTTCGCCGGCGGCAAAGCACGGGCCGGTATAGACCTGGCAGGTACGGGCTTCGAGGTAGACTCCGCGAGCCTCATCGGCACGGGCGACCGCGCCGGCTCCGATCCACAGGCACCCCATCGCCAGACTTCGCAGCATCGTGTTCATCGACAACATGACTTGGTTCCTCCCGGCATCTTCGGCATGAAGGCCCCTCCGCTCACGACTCCGTCGCCGCCGCGGCGGGACTTCACGTTCGATCCGCACCCTTTTCAGTGTAAAAGATGCCCGCACCGGCGGCTACACCGGCGATGGAGCCTACTTACTCGACCAGACGAACTACAACAAGTCCATTGACCAACTGATGGCCTTGCTTCATATTCTCGATTGTGATGTCGACCTTGCGGTAAAATCGAAGGACTTGCGTGAGGTGGTCTAACGAATCGTTGAACCCGAGCGGGACTAGCGGGAGGGTTTCAATCACCGTGCGATATGGCGAGACGCTAACACTCCCATGCCGCAGGGTGGCGACTCTGACGTTGACGAATATTATAGATTGGGAGGGCGAGGCTCCTGCCGAGCCGGAATTTCGTATGCCCGCCGCGGGGTGAGGCATGACGCGCCTGAAACGGGCTTTCGCCAACACACGTCCCGTATGGTGGACTAGCCCGACATCGCCCGTCCTGACGTCGGTCATATGCGACTGGCATGTCCATGTCTATGGTGCTGTTTTGACTCTTTTGTGGCTCGGCAGGAGCCTCGCCCTCCCAACATCGTTACCCTCCTTGGAGTTCCCACCATGTCGCACTCGACCGGCCGCCGGCTCTTTCGTTCCCTGATGTCTTCACGTCTACCTGTGGGATGGTCGGTTTGCCTGGCCTTGGTTGCCGGAGTCGTGATGACGGCGGCGAAACCGGCGGCGGCTCAGCAGCCTCATCCCAAACGACCGGTGGTCCTTCGATTCGAACGGCATGTTTTGGACCAGGCGTTTCGCGCCGAAGGCGTCGCCGTCGGGGACTTCAACCATGACGGCAAGGCCGACATCGCCGCGGGCTACGTCTGGTACGAAGCTCCAAAGTGGAAACTCCACTGCGTCCTGGAGAAGGTTCCCGAATATCAGCCCAAAGGGTATAGCAACGCGTTTTGCACGTTTGTCCGGGACCTCAATCACGACGGCTGGGACGACTTGATCGTCGTCGATTTCCCGGGAACGCCGACCTGGTGGTTTGAAAACCCGAGGGGAGGCGACGGGCCATGGAAGAAGCACGTGCTGACTCCGGTGACCAACAATGAGAGTCCTCAGTTCGCCGACGTCGACGGCGACGGACAGCGCGAGTTCCTCCTGGCTTTTTCACCCGATCCCGAGAAGCCGGACGGGCCCGAGCGGCGGATGGCGTGGGCCGAGCCCGACTCGGATCCGACGTCGCCCTGGAGGCTCTTTCCCATATCCCAGCCGGCTGCACCGGGAACGCGCAAGTATTCCCATGGTCTGGGATGCGGCGACATCAACGGGGACGGGCGTCCGGACATCGTGGTCGCTCGAGGATGGTATGAAGCACCCGCCGATCCGAAGACGGGACCGTGGCGGTTCCACCCGGCCGGCTTCGGAGACAAGTTTGCTCACATGTTCGTTTTCGACATCGACGGCGACGGCGATGCGGACGTCCTGGGCAGCAGCCCTCATGCGTACGGGATCTGGTGGTTCGAGCAGCGTCCCGACGAGGAATGGGTTCGGCACGAAATCGACAGGAGCTTCTCGCAGACGCATGCCATCTGCTGCGTCGATCTTAATGGCGACGGGCTGCCCGATTTCGTTACCGGCAAGCGCTGGTGGGCTCACGGAGGTCGCGATCCGGGCGGAAATGAACCGGCTGTTCTGTGTTGGTACGAACTTCGGCGTCAGAATGGCCGGGTTCAATGGGTGCGCCACCAGATCGACCACAACAGCGGGATCGGCACGCAGTTCGAGGTCGCCGACGTCGACGGGGATGGACTTTATGATATTGTGACGTCCAACAAGCGAGGAGTCTTCTATTTTCGGCAGGTCCGGGATTAGGGGCGTGGGGTGTCACCGTCGTGTGGATGACAAGAGTCGAATCTAGCCGCCTTCTAATACGCCAAGATTCGAGTTCAGCAAGGGCACCATGATGAGCGTGCCTACGACGAGTGCAACCCAAACTGCAAGTGTGACACTCGTCAGAAACTACGATGGGTTCGCGCAAAGGCGCAAAGACGCGGAGGAGGATGTGTTGTGATGGTGGATGTGAGCGTCAGCGCCGGTGTGAATTGAAGTTTCGTCAGGCTGAAAAGCATGGCCGACGGTGTGGCGAGGCGATGCGGGCAGGTGTCCACTCGGTCCACGCCGTCCACTTGGTCCACAGTCCACCCGAACCAGTCATGCTGGAAGGCCTGATCTACTCGCGCTTCAGTGTCGCTCGAAGCCAGGCTTCGCAGAGGCTCGGCCACGCTTGAGCTCCCTCGACGTTCCGAGCCAATCCCAGGCCGTGGCGGCCTCGAGGAAAAACATGCAACTCGGCGGGAACACCATGCTTGGTAAGAGCTGAGTAATAGGCCAGACTGTTCTGAACGGGAACGGCTTTGTCTTCCTGCGTGTGCCACAAGAAGGTCGGTGGCGTCTCCTTCGTCACTCGCCGCTCGTTCGACAACTCCTCGACCAAACGAGGATCGGGATCTTTGCCCAACAAGTTTCGCCGAGAACCTCGGTGGGTGTAGGGCTCGACAAGCGAAATCACCGGATAGCAGAGGATGGCGAAATCGGGACGGCAGCTTTGGCGGTCGACCGGGTCCGAAGCGTTGGGATCTCCCGAGTCGAAATGGGTGCTCACGGTCGACACCAGATGCCCTCCGGCGGAAAAGCCGATCACGCCCACTCGCTTCGGATCGACTCGCCACTCCTTGTGTCGATGCCGCACCAGCCGAATGGCGCGTTGGACGTCCAGCAGCGGCGCCGGATGCCCGTAACCTCGACCCCGATGGCGGTATTCGAGAATGAAGCAGGCGAGTCCTTGGCCACCGAGCCATCGGGCGATCTGATGTCCTTCATGGTCCATCGCCAAAGTCCCATACCCACCGCCGGGGCAAATGACGATGGCCGGATGAGGGCCCGGTTCTTGGGGGAGGTAGAGCCACAGGCGAGGCCGATCCTTGGGCGCATCGCCTTGAGCCAGCGGAGCGTCACCGGACCAGAGCGGCACGGTCGGCGGCAACTCGGGCTCGCCTGCCACACCGGCGCGGATGTTTGCCGTGGCGATCAAGACCAAGGCGAAGAGCGTCCGCCCGGCAGTTCCCAAATGGCCGCTTCGCCTTCGCGCCGTCGTTTCCTCACATCGCAACATCTTTGACCTCTCCCTCTGCGTGGACTTCTCGGACGGAGCTCCCATTGGCCAACTCAGCCTAGCCAATCCACACCACTCGCCAAGGTGTCCATCGAAGTGGCTCGCCCGGCGGCCACCGCATCCTCCGTGCCAATCCAAGCACGTTGTGCGGAGATGGGCGCGACTATAACCCTTTTGGCTGCAAGGACTTAGCTTTCACACGGCGAGTAGGGATCTGCGAGGGCTGACGTCACGGGCCGTGGTAGAGGCGAGCGAGGACTAATGGCTCAATAATTCGTCGCCAAGGGTGGCCAGGCGTACAATGGAACCGACGGACGGTCATGTGGGGCCGACTGCAAGGCGAAGGATAGATCGATGTTAGTACTATCGCGAAAGAAAAATGAGTCGATCATGGTCGGGGACTCGGTCGTGATCACGATTGTCGAGATTCGGGGAGACCGAGTCCGCTTGGGGATTGAAGCGCCGCCGGAGGTCCCCGTGCATCGCCGCGAGGTGTACGAGGCGTTGCGGCGAGCCGTCAGTGACTCGGCCGAATCGGAGACCTCTTCTTCGGGCTGAACATTTCTCTGGGAAGCTCTCGACGGCCTGCAAGCCACCAGCAAAGAAAAACGCGTCGCGTTCTCAGACGGAACGCGACGCGTTTTTTTCATTCTTGGCAGATTCTGCCAAGTTTGCCGTCGAGGCTCTCGACGCGGGTTCAGCCGCTGGACGGACGGGAGCCTTCACCGGGGGCTGGGGGAGATTCCCATCCCGGCTTAAAAGCGGCCTTCGACTCGAGCAACCAAGCCGTCGAACGTGAGCGTATCGCCGAGGTCGACGAAGTTGGACTGCTTGACCCGCTCGATCCAGTCGTCGGTCTTCACGACGTTGAACCAGCTATTGAACATGTAGCCGCAGGTGATCCGCCACGTGCCGCACTTGCTTTGCCAGCCGACGCCGAGTTCCAGGTCGAGGATCGGCACGAGTCGCCCGGCTTCCCAACTCGTCTGCACGACGGTCGGGTCGAAACTGCGGCTCTGGCGGTAGTCGGCTTTGAATTCACCCGCCATCAACGTACCGATGAGTTTTCCATAGGCGAGCCACCGGCGGCTGACCGTGTAGCGTTCCCCTTCCAAACCGGCTCGGACACCCAGACCGTCGAAGAAGATGTTGGTGTCGACGTTCTCGGTACCCGCGGCACTGAAGGTCGAGCGAAACTGTTGCTCGAGTTGCGCCCAACGCACGCCGACCAGGAAGTTGGTCTGCCACGTGTCACCGCAATCGATCATGCTGCGGTAGTCGACGTCGATCAGGTCGAAGTCGATCGAGTGCGAGGCCGAGGCGTCGAGCATCTGGTTTCCGGCGGTGAACGTGGCCGGGTGAGCCACCAGGGAGTACAGGACGTTGGGGGCGGCCGTGCTGATCGAATCGGTCATGTTCGATTCGAACATGGTGTACTGAGCCGTGACGCTTCGGTAGGGATCGATGACATAGGTGAAACCGGCTCGGAATGCCGCTCGGAACTCGCCGTCGGTCATGCCGACTCGGCCGACCTCGATCGGCGGCTGAGTCAGAGGCGAGACGACCGGACCGTTGACCGGCACGGCGTAAGCGACTTCGGCGTCTCGAGGCCGGAGATAGAGGAAATCGGCGAAGACGCCGACTCGGTAGCACCATCCGCACTCACAGCAGCTCGAGCAGTCGCCGGCACACTTGTCATGTCCGCATTCCTCGCAACTGGCGCCCGCTAAGTGCGATACCGGGGTTGCCTGTTGGAGCGAGTAGCTGGGGCCGACGAAATAGGCCGGAGCCGCGCCCATGGGTCCTTGAGGCGCCATTGGAGGTGGACCCGCCGGCATCATGCCGGGATACGGAGCTGGGCCGTAGGCGGGCCCGGGATACTGGCCCATCGCCGGGCCGACGGTGAGGGCGAGCACGCCGAGTGCCGCCACGAACCAAGACGAGATCGATGTTTTCATGGAATCTCCCCCCATGTGTAATGCGTCCGCTATATCC
>WFWZ01000388.1 GCA_015490875.1 Planctomycetaceae bacterium | reverse complement strand
GTCCGAGGCTGATCATGTGGGAGAAGACGGGAGCCAGCGAGTCGAAGAAACGCTGGAAGGCCTCGGCGGGCACGGTTTCGAGTGCCACCGTGAATAGCGGCGCCGGGAGTCCCAGGAAGTTCTGCTGCCGGCACAGGTCGTGGTTGGGGTCATCCGGAAGCGCGTTGCAGTGGACGTCGATGTCGGGGTGGGCGGCGAGGAATGACGCGAGGATTTTGGTGTTGATGCACTTGCCGAGCATGCGGTGAGGCAGCGTGCGCATGCCATTGAGGACTTCGAAAGCGGCATCAGCGTTGAGGAAAGCACCTTTGACGTAGTAAACGTTCCAAAACATCGTGTTTTCCCAAGAAATGCGATCGGTCGATGTGCCTTTCGGAAGGAACATGTCCTCGTTGCGACCGATCACCACGCCGGCGATCACTGTTCCCGTGCCGGTCAAGTCCTTCGTATAGCTGTGGATCACGAAGTCGGGCCGTTCCTCGGGATCCTCGCGCTGCAGGGGCTGGCTGAGGAATGGTGTCCCGACAGTGGCATCGAGAATGACTCGGATGCCATCCTGATGAGCTCGCTTGCAAATCGCGGGGACATCGAGGACGTAGCCGTGGGGATTGCAGGGGGATTCGAGATAGAGGTAGGCGTTGCGTCCCTGCTCGAGCCGCCTGCGATGGCGCTCGCGGATCGTTTCCCACGCCCGCTCGAAATCCTCGAGTCGGTATCCGTCAAAGGTCTCGACGGCGATCTCGAGATTGCCCGCTTTGGCGTACCAGTCGTGGATGAGTTGGTGGGCTCCTCCGTAGATGTTCCGACTGGAAATGAGCAGGTCGTCGCGGCCGAGCAGGTGAGCCAGGATCCCGTCGATGGCCGCCATGCCACTGTTGAAGTTCCAAGCGAAGTACTCCGAGGCGTACGGTCCGCACTCGATGTCGACGATGTGATTGGCCAAGCAGACCGAGGTAGGATTGAGAAGCCGTGAGTAGATTTCCAAGAGCAGTTCTTTGCCGAGGAAGGCGTCTTCGATCCACTCGGCACAAGCATAGATATATGTCGCCGTCCTGGCGATGACCGGGTTCGCCGAGAATAGAGCGGTGACATTGTCGAAGACCGAGTAGGGTCCCTTGGCGGCCTGCGTCGTCTTGGACAGATCGAGTGCTTGGTAGCTCTTGCGGAATGCATTCTGGTGAGTGTCGAGAATCTTGGCGAGCTGGAAGGAGAGGAATTTCTTGGCGTTGAATCGGCCGATCCGGTCGGTTCGGTTGAGTTGAGCCAGCTCACGCAAGGTGATGTCCCAAAGCTGGTGGACATCTTCGTGACATTCATAGAGCCGATGGGCGAGACGGGCAAGCGTTTGGCCGTAGTCGCTGTCAGCGTCGATCCCGAAGTGAGCGAGCTGTTCCTGGACCAGTTCGTCGACAGAAGCGGCCTGAGTCGTGTTTCGCTTAGGGGACAACTGACGGAGAGCGGGACTCAGTTGGGTCTCGGTAGCCATCGCGAAGACTCCTTCCGGCATGCGAGGGAAAAGAAGGGCCGCTGGAAGACGGCCGGCAGAAGGCATTGTAGAGTACCGAAGGCGGACGGCCCACTATGGCACACGGCACCGAGCCGTTCAGATCGTAAGCTGGCGGTCGCGCGCCGCCACGACCCACCTCGCATATTCCAGACCGTGCCGCACCACGATCGCCTCGCGGTGCAACGCGCTGGTCGGGCAGATGTGCCACGGGATGCCCAGGAGTTCGTCGCCGGGAGCGAAACGATCCGCCTCATCGGTTTCCAGAACCAAATGTTCCTCGTTGTGCAGGACGATCCGAGCATCGGGGAGGTCGGGAAAGACGATCCGTTTTTCCTGGGGCGGATCGGCGGCTACTGCCTTGGTGCCGGCATCGAGTGTGATTCGGCCGGCAGTGGGGCGGCTGATCACGCGTGTCAGCAATCGTGCCGACGGGGTGAAAGGGAGATCGGGGAAAGCGTGCGCATACCCGGCATCGTGAAAGACGCACGTCCCCGGACTCAGTTCAACACCCGGGTCGGGGAGACCAGCGTAGATCGGGAACGTCCCGGTGCCTCCCGCTACGATGGTGGGAACGGGGAGTCCCTCGGCTTCCAAAGAGGCTCGCAGTTTCCGACACGCCTCCCATTCGGACAGCACCGCCGCTTTGCGTTCGCCGCGATCTCGTTGGTGGAGGTGCCCATCGTACCAGTGCAGGCCGGCCGGCTCGAGTGCGTCGTCCTCGTGGATGGCTCGGTACAGGCGAATCGCCGCCTCACCCGGAGGGATGCCGGTTCGCCGAAGCCCGGTTTCGACGTCTAGCATGACCCGGACGTGTTGATCGGCCCGATGGAGCGCGTCGCTGAGTGCCCGAAGCGGCTCGGGATGGTCGACCAGGACGGTGAAGCGGACTTGAGGGAACTGGCGGCGGAACGCCACGACGCGATCGATATTGGCTCCGACGATGTTGTACGCTAGCAGCACATCTTCGGCCCCAGCCGTGGCCAGCATTTCGGCTTCGGCGAAGGTGGCGCATTTATGGCGCGTCACGCCGAGTTCCAGCCAGAGCCGCACCATGGCGGGCATCTTGTGGGTTTTGCAGTGAGGCCGCAGGCGCGCTGGATCTCCGGCCAGCTCCACCATCTTCCGCAAGTTGGCCTGCGTTTCGTCGAAATCGACCACCAAAGCTGGGGTCACCCATTGCCGGCGCACGTTTTCCTCGATCACCGCTTCAGACTCCCGTCGTCTCTTGCCCACCGAAGGGTGTCGCGACGACGCGAGCCAGGAAGGGGGGCGCGGACGCGAGCCTTAGGCGTCCTCTTCCTCGCCGAGGTCGTCCCACTTCACGTCGTCGACGATGTCGTTGAGCGTATCTTCGAGGGAGTCGGAATGCCAGTCGGCCTGACCGGCCAAAACGCCTCGCAGTTGCCATGTCGCCTCGCCTTCGGCTTCGCCGACGAGCGGCACATCCAGTGGTGCGACCGAGTCGCTCCGGAGCCACGCGTCTCGTGAGTCGCCCGTTGTCGGAGCGCTCGTCTGGCGACGGGTCGGGTTTCCGGCGACGGATCCCGCCAAGAACCTCGCCAGAGCCTCCCCTTCGCCATTCCCGCTGTCGTTGAGGAAGGTGATCACTTCCAGGGGATCGCGAGGCGAAAGCTGGTTGTCGCCCGAGGGGTCGAGGTAGGGAGGCGGAACGTCCGGCGGTGTCGGCGGCACCGGCAGGTCTCGCGAACCATTGGTGCTCAATTCGTTGATCAAGATCAGTGCGTCGAGCGGCGAGACGACACCGTCCGCATTGACGTCGTACCGATTGAGCGGGTTCTGGTGTGGGAACGGGTTTTCGACCACGGCGATGGTTACGTCAGCCTCGTTCGAGACATCGCCGTCGTCATCGGCGACGGTGTAGCTGAAGGAATCGCCTCCCAGGAATCCAGGATCGGGCGTGTAGACGACCGAGCCGTCGGCCTCCACGACCGCCTGTCCGTGATCGGGTTGCCGCGTGAGCGTCACCGTGGACGGATCGAGTTGACCGTCGGGGTCGGAGTCGTTGGCAAGAATGTCGATTCGTTTGGAGCCTCCCGTGAACGCCGTGGCTTGATCGTCCACGGCCACCGGCGGGGCATTCACGTTGATATCGACCGTCGCAATGTTCGACAGCGTTCCACTATTATCACGGACCTGGTAGGTGAACTGATCCTCACCCGAGAACCCTGCATTCGGCGTGTACCGGACCGTGCCATCAGCCTGAGGCACAGCGGTACCATTGGTTGGACTCGAGATGATCACCACGGATCCGGGGTCCAGCGTGCCGTCAATGTCGCTGTCGTTGGCAAGGACACCGATATCTGCGGTCGTATCAGGCAGCATCTTGTGCGTGTCATCCACGGCCACCGGGGCGTCATTAAGGCCGCTGACGGTCACCGTGACCTTCCCGGTCGCCTGATTGCCTTCGGGGTCCTGTACGACGTAGTTGAAGGTATCGTCGAGCGTTTCACCGACGTTAAGTGCCTGGAGCACATCCACGTTGCGAGGATCGTAGGTGAACGTGCCATCGGCATTCATGGTGATGGGGGCTCCTAGAGCCGAAGCCGAATCAGCGCTTACGAGCGTCACTGTGTCTCCTTCCGGATCCCGATCGTTGGCGAGGACGCCTTGGGCCGGATCGGTGACTGCAAGCAAACTGTCTTCGTTCGTCGCATAGACATCATCACCTGTTAGCGGTGCGGAATTGACGCCGGTGACTTCGACGGTGACGGTGACAACATCCGTGGCTCCATTCGTATCCACGACGGTGTAGCGGAACGTGTCGTTCGTCTTTTCGCCGGATCGCAAAAGCGCAAGTTCCACCGATTGCGTGGGGTCGTAGGCGAAGGTACCATCCGCGAAGAGAGTCACGGTCGCGCCTTTCGTCGAAGTCGTGTCGCTGCGAGCCAGATCGACAGCGAGCGAGTCGCCAGTGTCGATATCGGTGTCGTTAGCCAGCACGCCTTGACTGACCTGATTGACGATAAGGACGCGACTTTGGAGCGTCGCGTAGTTGTCGGCTCTGCCGACCGGAGCGTCGTTCTCACCTTGGACCGTGATCGATACCGTTCCTCGGTCACTCGCCCCGTGATCGTCGACGACTTCATACGTGAATGTGTCGGTCGTTGATCCTCCGGCGGGGAGTTGCTGCAATGCCGCGGCATTCGTCGGATCGTAAGTGAAGCTGCCGTCGCTTTGCAGCGCGACCACGGCGCCGAGGTTGCTTTGCGTATCGGAAGCGTTCACATTCACCTGCAGCGAACTGCTGTCGACGTCGACATCGTTCTTCAGGACGCCATCGGCGGCACCGATCGAGAGGATCGAATCTTCATTGGCCGTGTACGCATCATCGACGGCCGTCGGAGCATCATTGCGGCCGGTAACGCGTACGTGGACCGTGGCGGTGGCCGTGGCTCCGTAGCTGTCGACGATCGTGTAGGTGAAGGTGTCGACGGTACTGGCACCTTCGGCAAGCGCCTGCAGGGCGGGCACGCCTCGCGGGTCGTAACGGAAGCCGCCATTGGCTTGGAGCGTGACGGCTGCTCCCAACGTGCTGGTGATATCTCCCGGCTGCACCGAAATGGAATCGCCGTTGTCAATGTCGCTGTCGTTGGCCAGCACGCCGATGGGCGAGACGGTCAGCAAACTGTCTTCATCCGTGGCATAGTTGTCATCGACGGCCGTTGGAGCATCGTTGGCTCCGAGCACCGTGATCGTGACCGTCGCCTTGCGCGACGGAAGATACGCATCCTGAGCTCGGTAGGTGAACTGATCGACCAGTTGTTCTCCCTGCGCCAGTTGCTGAATGCTGGGCACCATCGTCGGGTCGTAGCGGTAGCTTCCGTCGGCTCGAAGCTCCACAGTCGCTCCCAGTGAACTGACGAACGAGCCGGGCCGGAAGACCTGAATCGGGTCGCCGTCCGGGTCGGTGTCGTTGGTAAGCAGTCCTGCGGCGGAGACATCGAGCACCGTATCTTCGTCGGTCTGGTCGCTGTCGTCGTTGGCGACGGGCGGACGGCCCGGACGAACTTCGATGAGGTAATCCTCGACTTCTCCGTCGGGCGCGACGCCGGTGTAAGAAAGATCGAGCTGCGTGCTGAAGCGGAAGCGGGCGGTCGTGAAACCGAGAGGCGCAAAGGCAGGCGTTCCGATTTCCAACTCATTGACACCGGCCACCAATTCGACATTCTTGAGAGCCTGCTCACCCGGATCCTCCCAGTCGCCATCCGCGTTGTAGTCGATCCAGGCACTGAGATAACCTGGAGCCGAAGCAGTGACGAAGACAGGAGTCAAGGTGTACCGGTTGAGCACGGACCCGAAATCGACCCCATCGTCCTGATCGGCGTCCGCCTGCGGCGACGGCTGGGCATCGGCCTCCGACGTTACGCCCGCTCCGAGGTAGATCGGAAGATCCGAGCTGACGACGTGCCTCGCTCCGTTGTCCGCCAGCACATTGGGATAGGCGGCAGGTGCGTCGCCGAAATCGAGGCGCGTGCCGGGCATGAGGATCGTGAAGCGCATCTCGCCATCGGGTTGGTTGGCTCGCAAGGGGTTCTCGGCCGTATCCTTGATGGCTTCGAGGTAGAAGTTGGGAATGCCGCTGACAGCCGCCGCCCCCTCCACGAAGAATGTCGTTCCTCCTCGCCGTTTCAGCCGAATCCCGGTCAAGGGGCTGGCATTGATGGCGTCCTCGACACGCTCGAGCATCTGTTCATTGTCGAACGAAGCATCCGGGATGAAGCGGACCGGAATCGCGCCACCGGGCACGCCACTCTTGGTCAAGGCAGTATTGAGGACATCGGTCGAGTGGCGGACGGTGTCGTTCAGCCGGATGGTTCCACCACCGAGGTTGTCCGGATTGAGCCCCAACGGGGCGATCTTGATTGCGGCAATGATCGCATCGGCGAACTGGTTCACCGTCGTGGTCGCGGTAAAGAGAATGGGTTGGTTGCCGGGGGTCGTACGATTGTTGTTGTCGAATTCGAACGTGACTTCGTGCCCCACGCCATCGGAAATCGTAAACGTCTGACCGTCGGCGATGCCTCCGGGCCCCGAGCCTTGCGGAGGCACCTGGATCGTGGTGGAGGGTTGCACTCCCGGCTGACCGGTGACCCGCACCTGCGGCAGCCCGGTCGTGTCGAGAGTCGTGCCGACTTCACCGCCGACATAGACATGTCCGAGTCCGAAATGCTGGGCGGGGAGACCGAATCCGCTGCCGGCGATGGCTGCGGCGATCGCATCCGAGACGGTCTCGTACGGATCGGCGTCGGTGAAGGTGATCAAGGTATTGTCCGGGATGCCGTCGTTGTCCCGATCGGACCAGACACCATCGCTGTCGAACTCGAACGTCACCGTTCGCGTGCCGTCGTCGATGCTGAAGGTTTGCCCGTCGACGATCGCGCCAGGCTGCCCCGACTGCGTCACTTTCGTGTTGGAGGTGTCGACCTGGTAACGGGCCGCAGCGCCCAGATGGATCCGACCGCCGCCCAGGTTGACTGCCGTCACACCGATGTTGGCATTGTTGATGGTTTGAGCAACGACATCGGCGACTTCGTCTTGCGTGACCGCTTGCGTCACGTCGATACGCACACTTTGCGGCAACGTGCTTGGGGGATCATTCCAGTCGAACTCGAAGGTGGTGAATGTTCCCAGGCCATTACTGATCGTGAAGCGTTCTCCATCTTGGATGCCGTCTGTTGTGGCGCCCTCTTCAGGGATGAAGAGACTCAGCGATTCCGGCACATGCATGCTGTAGCCGCTCTCGAATTCGAACGTCGGAGCCGCTGAGGTCTGATCCATGATGAGGAACGTCTGTCCGTCGCTCACCATTCCGCCATCGGGCATGTCGATGGCGTAGATGTCACGGTTGTTGAGTCGAATGACGTACGTCTTGTCATTGTTCCAAAGGCCACGGATGGGCGTTAGGTGAATGCTGTTCGAGTTCGGGCTGAACTCGAAGAGGTAGTCGACGCCTTCCTCCAGCAAACGACCGTTCTCGGTGATCGTCACCTTACGGCTGTTCACCGTATTGTCGTCGATCCCCACACCTTCACCGCCGCTGACCACGCCGAAGCCATCGACCAGTTGGACGACGAATTCCGAGTACACACCTTCACCGAGATGGACGACCGAGCGTGTCGGGTCGAGGTCGACGCCGGCGGCGTCGTTGTCCAAGGGAGTGACAAGGACGGCGTCCGGTCCCTGGAAGTCGGCACGGTCGAGGGCTCCTCGGTCCTTGAAGACATTGGCCCCTTGTCCAGACGGCGATGCGACATCCGGATCGTCGGCCCGCAACAACCCCACCGCATCGCGCTCGGGCGCCAAGATCGGCGAGACACTAATGCCCATGGCGTTCTTCACCCGGGCGAAGTCGTCCCGTTCCTCGAGCGAGTCGACGGCGCTGTCGATGATGCGGGCGCCCGGAGCCGGGTAGAAGGCATAGTCGGGCCCGTCGACGAACATGGGGGCACCGTCAGGAAGGCTGATGTTGAAGTCCGAATCGCGAGCTCCAATGTTGGAGTCGGCGTTCTTGATGTACTGGTAGAGCGAGCCACCTTCCACGGTGGTGGGCGAGGCTTCCTGGATCACACCGGATTCGAGGTTGTACAACACATTGTTCAACAGCGTCGGGCTGGCTCGGTCGGAGACCAAGATTCCTGTCTCTGGGAGGAGATCGTCGATGTTGTTGTCCAGAAGTGGGATGAAATCGACGTCCCCCGTGATCTTCGTCGCACCATCGACCACCACGTAGAGTTCTGTCGACGAATCGACCGGCGTGAACGGTGTGTTATGGCCGAAGCCCATGATTCCCGTGACGATCGTGTCCGGGAAGATGCCCGGTGTTTGCGCTGGCGCTGTAGCGTCGGTACGTCCCTGGACGCCGCCGAGCGCTCGAGCTGTGACCCCTTCCAGGCCTTGTCCGATGGTGGCAGCCATGATGACGGCCATCTCGGGAGGACGATAGCCGGGACCTCGTTGGCCGCCGTTGGGCGGGATGGGCGTTCCATCGTAGGGAATGGGAATATTGCCCGGTTGGACACCGGGAGACCGAACATCGTCGAACTCGTACGTCACCGTCGTGTTGATGTCGCTGACTTGGAACGTCGTCCCATCCGTGATCTGAGTTCCGTCGACGGCCGTGATCACCCACCGTCGGGGAGCCTTGACGTCGATGGTCAGGTCGTAGTTGCCAGTGGATGCGGGTCCGTTGCGATTGGCCAAAGCCAGCGGATCATAGACCTCGTTGCCCGCACCGCTGACACCCACGAAATACGTTCCCCGCTCGGTAGCGGTAAAGTCGATGTAGGGATCGAGTGACGGAGGCTCGCCCGGTGCCGGGTCGTCCTCGCTGATTGCCAGTTCGTTGCCGGCGGCGTCGAAGAGTCGCAGGACCGGATCGAGCGAACTGCCATTTTGGTTCGCGTCGACGTCGATGGTCACGCGTTCGCCGGGTCGCAAATGGAGGCGATAGAAATCAACATCCCGAGAAAGATCGGCGGGGATTCCTCCTCCATCACCAATGATACCGGAGGTTTGGTAGACCTCGGGATTCTGCGAACGCCCCTGGCCTGTCTCGATCGCCTCATCGAAGACGTCGTTGGGCTCATCCGTCCCAACGCCGGCGAAGAACGATGCATCGCCGTCATTGCCATAAATCGTATTGTTCAGAATGCGGCCGAAGGGTTGGGGGGCGTCGGCCACGGAGACGTGGCGACCACTGAATCCACAGGGGTTGGGAACGGGGAATGCCGGCGAGTTGAACGTGCAGGGTTGGCCGTTGGGTTGCAGGACTTCAATGGCTCCGTCGATGAACACCGCCGGATCGGGACCGCCGATGTCGGTTCCCCACGCGCGGCTGAAGAACTGCGTTACTTCGACTCGCTGCGTGCTTCCATTGGTGACGAGGATGGAACCCTGGATGGCATCGCGGATCGCCGTCGCCATCTCGGTCTGGGTATATCCGAGGTTGCGGTTGAGGTAACCTTGGCCCGACCGCCGGTAGAAAATGGGGATGTTCCCAGGCGTCCAGCCGTCTCCGGCCTGCGTCTGGCTCCCCGCCGGCCGGGCGCCCGCACCGATGTCCTCGAACTCGAAGGTGACCACCGTTCGGCCCATCCGGATGCTGAACGTCGTCCCGTCGACGATCCGGTCTCCGGCCGTGGCATTGGAGACATCCTGTCGCGGATAAGCCGCTGGCCGGAGCGTCGTCATCTCGTACGGCTGGAGGGCACCTGCGAAGTAGATCCCTCCCAGTCCCTCTCCGGCGATCACGTTGTTTTCGATCGTCGCCCCGGGAACCAATCCACCCTCGGGGGAGTTGTTCAATTCTCGAAGCTTGCGCACCGCGCCGGGATGCGTTTCCAGGAACCCGTGGGGAACCCGTGGTTCAAACTCGCGAGGACCAGCTTCGGATACGATGCCCCAGTCGCGATAATCCGTAATGAAGTTTGAGTGGACCAGCATTTGCCCCTGATCGCGGAAGAGATTTTGATCTCCTTCCATGTCGAACACGATTTCCCCGTTCGGCACGACATTGTCGTAGTCACCGACGATGGCATTGCCATACAGGTTGACAACCCACGAGGTCGAATCGGTTCCGCTGTTCGTTCCGTCGGCCAGGCCGGCGGTGACATCCAGCAAGGTTTGGGAAGGACGACTGTTGATCGCATCGCGGATCGAAGCGGCAACGCGGGCAGCGCTGTCGGTCGGGAAGTAGCCGACGCGCACATTCCCCTCGCCCACACCTGGGTTGTTGGCCAAATCGTCAAACTCGAACGTCAACGTATCGACTCCATCGCCGATCGTGAACGTCAGTCCGTCCCGTCCAGCCAAGTCCGCGCCGCTGGGAGCGACGAGCGAGATCTGCTGGGCAAGCCGGTCGTTGGTGTCGAGGGTTCGGTTGAGCACCAACGTTGGGTCGGGGACCTTCGAGGTGCCGATATCGGCGGCCTGGCGAATCTCGAGTTGGTATTCTCCCGTCAGATTCGTGCTCGTGTTGTCGGGATTGATGCGGAAGTTGGGATTGACTCGAGGCGTCGTCACCATCTCGCCTCGCTCGGCAAACCCGATAATGAAGTCGTCGACGAAGAATCCTTCTTCTAGTTCATCGTCCGGATCATCGGGGGCGGTGACCTCGAGTCGCAGGCGCAGGTCGGTCATGCCGGCGAACTGGTCGAGCGGGACTCGAGCCTGCCGCCACACCGGCTGCAACGGATCATTCAAGATGTTGGCATCTTTGGCCGCCACTTGTACCGGCGGTTGACCCGGCGCTTCGACGAAGACCGAAACCGTGTCCTCAAGGATGTTCAAGTCGGAGTAGTAATTGAAATAGAGCGTCGGACGGTCCGCCGGAGAGTACCCTTCGAGACTGAACGGATAGCTCAGAATCGAACCGGTGGCTCGTTCGTACTCGTCATAGTCCCCTTCGTCATTACCGACCCGCTCGTGGCCGAAGTAGAAACTGCGCCCACCGTTGGCGCGAGGTCCATCGACGCGGTGTTCTTCGAGTGAGACTTGCAGCGTGTAGAAATCGCCGACCTGGACGGGCGTGCCCAGCGGTCCGGTCACGAGGATGGCGTAGGTGCCGTTCGTGTCGAACGTGTACTCGAGGTAGGGATCGACGTCGGACGTGCTGCCCTGGTCCCCCAAAGCGGCGCTCGAGTCGATATTGGAGGCGAGAAGCGCGCCGCTGGAAGCGTCGAAGAGATAGAGCTCGCCATCAAACACGCCCGTTGGGTCGAGCTGCTCGTCGAACGTGATGTCGACGTCGAAAATGCCGGTGACCACTCCATCATCGTCATCGGGCGGAATCACGACATCGAACAAGTAGTAATCGACGGTCCCGTCCCCGCTGCCATCGATGGTCACGTGCGGAATCGTGGTCGACGTATTCGTCGTTCCCTGGCCGATGTTGGAGTTGTAACCCAGATTCCAGAATTCGTTCTCGAGGTTGTGTGCCTCGGCGATCGAATTATTCGGCTCGATCTCGGGCACCCGCGACATGTTGCCTCGACTGTCATCCGGAGCCTCGGTCGGGCCGTGTCCGAAATCTTCGGCCCGCCGGTAGGTCGGATGCCACAAGTTAGGCTGTGAGAAATCGATTCCATTGGCGGCTCGCACGCCCGTGTCGATCCGGTCGACTCCCCCGAAGACATCGGTCACGAGGTTGCCGTCGAGGTCGAGCGAATAGACACGACCACTCGTTCCCAACGCGAAGAGGCGGTCGGTGTAGGGACCGTTGTCGAGGAAGCGATCGCGAGCTGCCAATCCCGAGAAGGCGGCATCATGGCCTTCCACGGAGATGTTGAGTCGGTAGCCCATGTCCAAATAGTCGACATACTCAACGGAGACGTAGTACTTGCCTGGTTCGGGCAGCGTCGCTGACAGAACCGGGTTGAAACCGACGGCAGTTTGGATGACGGTACCCGCCGAGTCATAAAGCCTGAGTGTGTACAAGGTATAGTCGGCAGAGTCGATCGCAAAAACCGCATTGGCCGTCGCGTTCGGAGACTCGAATGAAAAGAAGTCGGGACGCGTCGTGTTCGCGTCGGGACGGATCACCGAAATATGGGGAACCGACGTGCTGTTGGCGATGTTGGGGTCGGCCTGCAACGTCCAGAGTTCGTTCTCGAGAGACCTGGCCGTCGGGATCGACGTGTTCCCTTCCGGATCGATGACATCCTCTCGGAAGTCTTGCAGCAGCGTCAGGCTGGGAGTTCCCAGCGGATCCTCGACCCGATAGACCTGGGCCGCGTCGGTGACGGCGTAGAGCGTGTCCTCATAAAAGGCCAGGCCGGTGATTTGAGGGCCTCGGTCGGCAAAGTGATCTTCCAAAGACACCTGCAACGTATACTGGGCACCCGCGGGAACCCCGGCCGGTCCGCTGGAACGTACCTCGATCGTATACGTCCCGGGAGTCACCCCCAGCTCAAGGTACGAGTCTGTGGTACTGGTACTCCCCCCAGACCCGAACGAGATGGGGGCGTCATCATTTTGGGCAATCGGTGCACCATTGCGGTAAAGCACGATTTCGCTATCGAAGCCGGGCGACGTATTGTCAATGTCGATGATGAGCTTACCAGAGGCAGACGCCACGAAGCTATAGTTGTCGATCGTGCCGTCACCGGTGCCTTCGATGGTGATATGGGGAATCCGAGTCGACGTGTTGGTCGTCGCGTCGCCGATCCACGGATCATACGCATAGGACCAAAGAAGCTTTTCGAGGTCCTGAGGAGGAAACGGATTGTTCGGCTCCACCTCGGCGTAGATGCCAGCGGTCCCGGGGTCGCCCGTATGACCTTCCACCGACACCTGAAGCGTATAGGATGCGCCATTGGGAAGGACGCTGACACCCGAAGACGTCACCATGATGGTGTACGTCCCCGCAGGGACCACTGTTTCGATGAACGAATCTCGGTCGCTCGTGCTCCCACCGTCACCAAACGATGTCGGTGAGTTGTCATTCGACGCTATGAAAGTGCCGCCGCGAAAAAGGGTGATCGAGGTATCCAGGCCCGGGGATGTGTTGTCGATGTCGATGATGACTCGACCAGTCGCGGGAACTTCGAACTCATAGAAATCGGCCGTGAGGTCTCCCGTCCCCTCGATGGTGACGTGCGGAATCGTCGTCGATGTGTTCGTCGTCGTGTCACCGATCCAGGGATCGTATGCAAGCGACCAGGTGAGATCTTCGAGGTTCTGCGGCGGCTCCGGATTGTTGATTTCGACTTCGGGATAGATGGCCGGCGTCGCCGTGTTGAAGACGGCTCGTTCGACGATTTGCGTTCCCGCACCTTCGAGCACCCCATCGGCGACTCGGTCCGGATAAGGATCACTGATCGCTTCGCCCGTCATCGGGTCAAGCTGATACATGATGTTGGTGAAGGAATCCGGCCCGGGCGGTGGATCCTGCCAGTCCCCGCGATTGCCGACAGCGAAGAGCCGAAGCTGTCCGTCCGGTTCGCCGAAGGCCAAAGCGTTGAACTGAATTCCGACATCCGAGACGATCGGTTGTCCCGGATTGTTGGGATCTTCCTCGTACGTGATGATCCCGTCGTCAAGCATGTTGTCCAAGGCGTTTTGACCGTTGGACGTGTTGATGTCGAGGTAGTTCCCCGCCGTATCGTCGGGAAGCTCGCCGGGATCGGCTCGGAAGCCGTGAAGCGAGCCGTCGAGCGGCCGAACGGCGATGTCGCCCACCGGCCCGTCCTGGATGGCCCCCACGCGCTGTTCCACCTTGCCGGTCAGCGGGTTGACAGCCACGAGCTCGCCGCCGTTCCCACCACTGATGAACCATGTAAGCTCGTCGACCGGTTCCGAAACGATGCTCGCTTCATCGAACAGCGTCGTGACCTGCGGAGGGTCCACGGTGGCTGGGGGAGCGCCGTCGAATCCGTCTTCGGCGATGCGGGCGATCGCGTTGATCGGCTCGAGACGCACGAACGGGTTCGTCGTCAGTTCATCGGGAAGCCGGTCGTTGGAACTGACTCCTACAAAGTACGTCCCTTCGGGCAGCTCGATGGGACCAATGTACGGATCGCGATCACCCACCGAACCTCGGGACATGTCCGACAGGTCGCCCCCGTCGAGCGGGCCGCTGCGGTCGTCGGAGATGTTCGAGTCGCGACCTATGAAGATGAGTCGGCCGAAAGCGTCGTAGATCGTCAGTACCGAGTCGGGGCGCGAAAGGCCGTCGGCGTAGTCGACATCGAGAACCACCGAGGCATGTTGGAAACGGTTGTTGACAGACGCCGAGTAGTCGACCGTCATTTCGTAGAAGTCGATGTCATCGCGAGCGCTCAAGCTACCACCGATGCTGAGCGTTCCGCGATCCGTCTCCAGCAGATTGCCGATGTCCTGCGGCCCGGAACCGGGGACGAACGGATTGTACGGAATGTGGCCGTTGTGTTCGGGGCCGCCCGTCTCTTCGTCTTCACCGACTTCGCCGACCAGTGGCGAGTGATACGGAACGCCGATCAGTTCGACACCGTTGGTGGCGTAACGGATATCCGCGTAACGGACGGTGCCACCGGGAACTTCGTCAAGTTCCCGCGTGCGAATGTGGAGCTCATAGGCACCTGCCGTGGAGCCGGCGGTGAGGTCGTCGAGATTCTGGCTTGAGCTGCGAACGCGGACATGATAGGTGCTGCGTGTTCCGACCACGCCCGGCAGGACGACGCGGAAGCCCGCATCAAGGAGATTCTGCGAGAATTGATCCTTGGGTTGCCCCGATCGATGGCGGATCTGGAAGGCGTCGTTGACTTCCTGCAACGGACGAACCTTGTCCGCATTGATGACGAGCGGATCGAAATAGAGGGAACTCGTGCCGAGGGTTTCGAAGTAAGAGTCGTCCGAGCGCGCAATGACGTTGCCATCGGCGTCGATCAGTTCCACCACAGTGTTGAGGCTGGGAGACGTGCGATCGATGTCAAGCCACACTTCGGTGCCCGCCTCGGCCTTGAAACTGTAGACGTCGATGTCGGCCGGTTGATTGATCTCCCCGAGGACTTGGAAGCCGAGTCTCAAGTTGTCGTCGCTGGCGGTTTCCCGCGAGGCGAGATCGCCGAGGAACTGAGCGGAGTCGGGTCCGGCGTTTTCGCCCGGAGCGATCGAATCGGGGGATTCGTTTTCGAGGACAACCTCGACGTTGCGGTCGTTGCTATACGGTTCGAAACGGACACTGCGCCAGTCCCCCGGCGCCGGAAGCGTGGCGTCTCCGTCGTTGTTCGTGTCGAGATTCGCGCGGCCATCGGGTGTCAAACCGGCACCGATCGTATCGTCTTTCAGAGACGTAAGCACGACGGGGAAGTCAGGCTGGCCGACGATGTGCACGGTTCCCCCGATGCGATTCTCATTGTCCAAGAGTCGGCCGGTTGCCGTGATGCCGGCACCGAGGAAAGGACGGAAGTTGTCCGCCGGCCCGTCAAATTTCACGACGAGGCTTTCGTTGGAGCTGCTTTCGATGCGCAATCCCACACCCGTGTGAACATCCGGAACAATGATGGGATTGTCGACGACGTGGACGATGTCGGTATCATCCCACACGGTGAAGGCGGTGATGACATTTTCCCGCAGGTCGAGTCCATTCAGGACGCTGTTGGCAAGGCGGTTGCCGCGGATCACGGGGCCCTGGTTGTCGAGGTAGCGGATCGGCTGTTCGAGGCGTCCGGTGGTTCGACCCAAATCGGCAACGGTTTCATCGTTGAGCGAATTCGTGTCGATCGTGATCGCCACGCCTTCGTTGTTCTGAATCACATTGTCGACGATGACCGGTTGCGAACCCCGAATGAAAATCGTTGCCGGCATATTGGCCGTGCGACCGAACCGATCGTCCGGCCCTTGTCCGCCCGTCCCGTCGGCATTGTTCTCGAGCACACTGTTAGCGAGTCGCACATCGGCCTGGTGGATTTCCAGGATATTGAAACCCTTGAACGTACCTTCGATTTTGTTGATGCCGCCGCCGAAGGTGAGCAGCGCATGATCGATGCTGGCCTGCCCCAGATAACCGACGTAGATGCCGCCCCAATCACCGGGAGTCGGCTGGGCGGTATCCGCGTCGTTGTTCGTGTCAAACGTCCCGCCCGCTCCAAAACGGTCATCCAGTTTGGACGTGAAGATGATCTCGCGACCCAATTGGCCTTCGGCGAGGAACTGAGAACCGAAGGTGGTTTCGATCCGAGCTCCTTCGAGCTTGACGATGGTTCCAGGATCGATGGCGAGGCGCGCGTCGGTCCGAGCTCGCACGACCCCGAAGGACGTGACCGGCAACACGTCGCCGATCGTCGTCCCGTCATCGACGTAACTGGTCTGAGGTCCGCCCGACAGATCCAGTTCCGTGACCAGCTCATATGGCCCCAATCCGTTCTCTTGGCTCCGGTAGATGCGAATGGCGGTGAAGCGCGGGTCGTAGGGCTGGGGAATCCCGTCGAGGCGTACCCCGCCGTTGGAAACCTGCAGCGTGGCCGTCGCATCCGAAGACGGACCGGATTCGCGGGCATTGGTGTCGTAAAAGACGATGCGATAATTGTATTGTCCGGCCGGTAGGGATCCGGCGGCCGCGGACAACGTCGTTCCCACCACGCTCGGCGGATCCCGCTGCAACTCTTCGCCACTGGTGGTGCCGTCGTCGATAAAGGTCGTGTCGGAAGGGTCAAGCTGCGCTACCAAGACGAAGGGCCCGTTTCCGCCGGGCTGGCTGCGGTAAAGCCGTCGAGCGACAAAGGGGGAAGCGGCAGGAGGCAGGTTGTCGAGTCGAATGGTTCCCTCGCCGGGCCCGAGTGTCACGGCGACGGTGGCTTCGGACGGACGCCCCTCGAAACCATTGCTGTCAATATCGACGATCTTGTATCGATAACTGGCGCCGGACATCAGATTACCGCCGGCTCGCGTGTTGAACGTGATAATGCGGACCGGCGGGCGGTTCAACTCGAGGATCGGCTCGCCCGGCGTCCCCTGAATCTTCAGGTTTTCTGCGATGACATGCACGATGTCGGTGTCGTCGAATCGGCCAGGTACGGTGAGAGGTTTCAAGCGATCGCCTGCCGGCGTGGCGATGCGTACAAAGAGGCCGTTGATCGAGTTGTCGGCAATGTAATTGCCGGAAATCTTCGGGCCGACTCGATCGTAGTCGCTCGTGAATCGCTCGGTGCGCTGATAGCGAGGTGCGAGGAAGTTGGTCTCTTCGAAACTATCTGGATCGGCCGAGATCGCCGCATCGGCGCTCAAGGTGATGCGGTTGTTGATGATCGTGGGGCGAGCTTCGGTAAGCTGGATCGGGGTGACGATCTGCCGCACCGAGTCGATGTCGACGTTGCCGCCTCCGTAGCGAATTTCCGCGTTGCTCACGTAATTCACGAACGCTCCGGCATCCTCCAGATTGAATCGCTCTTCGGCATTGTCCAAGTCATTGCGGAAGACGATCCCTCCCCAGTCACCCTTCTGCGGGTCTCGCGGCGCCGTCTGACTATCGAGCCCCAACGTCTCGTCGAAGATCGACGTGAAATAAACGCTGCGCTCGGGAGTTCCCAAGACCTGCAACGAACCGCCACTCCGGTCGACCGACAGTGACGAACTTCCGACACCGATCCGGGTGTTGGAAAGCTTCAGGATGGCGCCCGCATCGATCTGGACCGCCACATCTTTCGGGACGGCCATCGTCACGCCATCGGCCAGCGACTGTCCTGGGACGTTCGACTCACCGATTTCATAGGCGAAGTTATCGCCCAGCGTATCGATGTCTCCATCAAAACCGCCGTTGCCGACAATCCGGACCGCTCCGCCACCGGGCAAGGCCGCGGCGGCCGACAGCGCATCGCTGATCCGGTCGAATGGCTGATCGAGCGTACCCAAACGATTGCCCGTCGCCAGCTTGTCGACAAAGAACGTCTGCGAAAGGCTGTACGCATTGAACCAAAAGTTGAAAGAGCCTCCGGGAAGGCCATCCGCATCGCCGTCGATCACCGTTCCCGTAGCATCGACCAGATGGTTGGCCGACGTTTCCGCAGGCGTAAACTTCACACGGAGTTCGTACGGTCCCTGACTCGTTCCGCCGAAGCCGCTGTTTTCGAAGTTCGGCGTGTACGTAGCATTGCCACTCGAACTCACACCGAGATAGTAAACTCCCTCTTCCAGTTCCAAGCCGATGAAGGAGTCTTCGCTGTAGTAATCGTCATTCTGAGCGATCACCTCGCGCAAGCCCGTCGCCGGGTCCTCTTTGAAGAGGAGCAACTGCGAATCGAGGAGACTGGCATTGGGTTGGCGCTCCGCGAAGATCTCGGCCGTAAATCGTCCCGTCTGGCCGGCCGGGATCTCGAAACGGTACAGGTCGATGTCATTGCTGTCGGGCCGATGGACGTACCGTCCATGCGTAATGTCGTGATTGCCAGGGAAGATCGGCTCGAGCGTATCGGGTGCTCCGGGGAAGTTGAAGTTGGAAGCGAACGCCATCAGCGTCGAGGGAGGCAGATCGGTGGCGCGGCCGAGTCCTAACATCGTGCCGATCCCGATCATCGCCGTGCGAAACCAATCCTTGGCGAACGTGTTGTCCCACACGCGCGAGCTGTCCAGGATCAACATGCTCTCTTGGTAAAGCGGATCCACCTTGACGATGAAGCCTGCGTTCGGCTCCGCATCCAACAGAGCATGATTCATCACGTTGGGATCGTTCGGGTCGAGGGCCCGCGGGTCCCCGACCACGATCGTGATTCCCTGGTCTTCGGTTTCGAGGAACTCGACGCCGATGAAGTTGCTCCACATCTGCAACGCTTCCCGAGCCCGTTGCTTCTGAGGCTCGGTGATGAGATTGAACAGCGGCCGGCCCTCGGCATCGAATCCGTAAGCGTCCTTGAAGTTGTACAGGATCGTGGTGACTCCGGCCTTGGCATCGGCACCGAACTGAGGCAACACGTGCTGCTCGAAGCCGTCCCCAACGTCGTTGGGGATCTGGCGGTGCCCGATTTCATCGGGTGCTCCCGGGAAGTCGAGCGGATAACCGGACTGGGGCGAGATGGCATCGCGAATCAACTGGGCATCCCGTGTCAGGGTTCCCAAATCGGTCGCCGTGTCGAAACTCGAGCCCAGCCCCCGCAGTTTCACCGGCGAGTAGCTCGCGGGATCGAGCTGCCCGATCGCTTCAGTACCGCCGCTGACAACCGTGGTCGTGATGAGTCCTCCTGCCGCCGAAGCATCGAGTGCCGCTTTGAGCTGATCGACCGTCGTCGGCGTGGCAACATTGGCATTGAGCGTGATCGTGATAAGGTTGTCGAGGACCTCGACGGTGGGGGGCGCTGCGATCCCCAAGTTTTCTGAACGGAACCGAAGCTGAATGGCCGAACCGAATTGTTCCGCCACCTGGGGGTCCGCCTCGAAACGCACCTCGGCTGCCCCACCTGTGCCAAAGTCGGTCGTCGCCTCGACGGAAAGATCGACGACGGCGGGAGGAGCCGGCAACGGCAGACTCGAGCCGATGCGCAGCCGATACGTGGCCGGGTCGAACTCGTTGGCGAATTCGAGCGTTACGAGATTCCTCGACGCGTCATAGGTCGCGCGTTGCGGAAGGATGACCGTGTCGTCTGTGTTGGTGATCGTTTGCTTCGTGTCGATCAATCGGTAAAACGACGTGTTTTCCGCGGCCGCCGGATCAAGCGGGTCGTCATTGAAGTAGACTTCGATCTTGTTGCGTGCCTGCGAGAGTGTCCCATCGGGATTCCGCGTGACCGGTTGAGGCACGACGGCCAAGACCTGAGCTCCCAGGTCCAAGGTGAAATCGAGCGTCGTGTCCGCTCCATCGTTGTACGCGAAGCCGTCGACGTCGCGCAGAGGTTCGTCACCCGACCCGATCACTCGGATGCGATACAAGTCATCCACCAGCGGTTCGGCAAAGCGCATGACGACGTGACGTGCGTCCGTTTCCAAGCCGACGAAGCCGGGTTGGATCGTCACGTCGTTGGCATCGCCGAACGCACCGTCCCCGCCGGCACGGGTGATCTCGAAACCACCTGCCAACGTGTCGGGGTCGAGTTGCGTCGTGAGGTCGAAAACGAAAGTCAGTTTGGTCGGCGCGATGTGCCGGACGTCTCCATCTTGAAGCAGCTCGTCGCCGTTGGGCTGAATGGCAACCAACTCAGGTCCTTGAGCCAGCAACTGCCTCGGTTCCAAGTTCTCCATCTGCAGTTGCCGGGAGACACGTTGCTGCATCCGCTTGCGCCGCCGGGACTTGAGCTCGCGTACCCACTGCCGGTCAAAGCCAGATCGTCGGACGGACATCTACCAACCCTCAATCCTGAGTTGCGAACTTCGAACGGATCCTGCAACCCCTGCAGAACGCCGATTCGGTGTCAAAGACTCGATAAAGGCCCCCCACCCACACCCGGCGCGCACCTCGCGCCCACCACGTGCGAACACAGGAAAAGCCTTCAAGTTGTGCTGATTTAGGCGATTATAATTGCCGACCTTCTCAATGCAAATTAGCAAACAATACGACCGTCTATTTTGCACAGGAGGCGAGGAACACGCGAGCAAAATGCGCCTCTGCCGCGAGATTTTTTTCCGCCACCCCACGAGCATCCCGTTCGCCTCCCCTCTTGTGGTGGCAGAGCGGCCGGTTCGGGGCGGGCGTCTGGTAGCCGGCGGTCATCTATGCGCCGGGAGACTCCAGCGGCGGCAGGGGGGGAGCACTTTTGGGGCGGAACGCCACGAGGCGCTTTGGGTCGGTACGTAGAATCGGCCCCCCAATCAACTCGATACAGTAGGGCACCGCCGGAAAGACGGCATCGAGGCACTCGGCAATCGCCTTCGGCTGACCCGGTAAGTTGATCAGGAGCGTCCGGCCTCGGATGCCTGCGGTCTGCCGCGATAAGATGGCCGTGGGAGCTTTCTCGAGCGACACCCGGCGCATCAGCTCCCCAAAGCCAGGCAGTATCTTTTCGCAGACCGCCTCGGTCGCCTCGGGCGTGACGTCCCGGACGGCCGGACCGGTACCGCCGGTGGTGACGACGAGGCAGCAAGAGCGTCGATCGCACAGTTCGATCAGCGTCTGAGTCAGTTCCCGCAGGTCATCGGGCACGATCCTGGCATCTGCCTCCCACGGCGATGCCAGGACTTCGTCCAGATAAGCCCGCAGCGCTGGGCCCCCGCGGTCTTCGTATTCTCCCCGACTAGCCCGGTCGGAGACCGTCACGATCCCAATGCGAATGGTACCCAATGACGTTCCCTCCCTACGCATCCTTTGCTTTCTTCACAGCGTCAGCGGTCCCCTTCGGGCCTTTTTGCTTGTCCGACTGCTCCGGCTTCGCGGACGCCAACGGTGCCAGCTCGAGCTGCACGGTCTGATCGCCTCGCTTCACCGCCAGCTTGAGCGGTTTCGACCGATCGACACTCCGCAACGCGCGAATCAATTCGGGCGGACGCCCAACCGTCGTTCCTCCGACCGCCACGATGATGTCCCCCTGCCGCAGCCCTCCCTTGGCGGCGACCGAATCGGCTTTCACCGCGCTGACGCGGACGCCCTCGACTTTTGCCGCGTAGTCAGGCATGAAGCCATAGTTGCCGACGCCTCGGCGAGGCCGCGGCATTCGCTGTCGGGCCGTTTCGACGAATTGCGTCTGTTCGGGGAGTCGAGCGATCGCCGTTGCAAGTTTTTCAGTGAAGTCGATCGCCTGCACCACGCCCTCGACGTTGATCGTCTCGAAGTCGTCGTCCGGCGTATGGTAGATGGCGGTCATGCCGCTGAAGATGTGGAACGACGGAACCTTCTTGCGGAAGAAGGGCCAGTGGTCGCTGGCGGCGAGCACACCCGCTTTGGCGTCGATCGTCAGCCCCGTTCCCTCGGCCGCCGGTTCGATGAGCGGCCCGAAGGCTTTGGCCGTCCCGGTACCATACACCAGTAGCCGCTCGTCGCGCACATTGCCAATCATGTCGAAGTTGATCATGGCCGTGGTGTTCTCGAGCGGAAACAAGGGGTGTTCGACGTAATACTTGCTGCCGATCAGCCCCCGCTCTTCGGCCGAAAACGCGATAAAGACGATCCTTCGAGGAAGCGGCTCGGGCAGCGATGCGAATCGTCGCGCAAGTTCCAACATGGCGGACGTCCCCGTCGCATTGTCATCCGCGCCGTTGTGCACGGCGTAGACCCCCGGGCGGCGCGAGCCGAAACCGCCATAGCCCAGGTGATCGTAGTGCGCTCCGATGATGATCGTTTGATCGGCCAGAGGGCCTTTGCCTTCGAGGACCGCCACGACGTTCTTGACGGTCGTCTTCTTGTCGGCGAAGGCCGCTTGGTATGATCCCTTCCACCCAGCCAGAGGTGCCGAAACGGGGCGGAGGTGCTTGTCGATGTATGCCGAGACGGCTCGGCAGTCGCGAAGAGTCTCACCCTCGGAAGTTTTCAGCGGCGACGTAGCGAGGATCCGATCGAGCACCGACTGGCGGATGTGCGCGATGGGGATTTTGCGGCTCGCGCCGCCAAAGCCGTTGATCGGAGCCAACACGTCCTCGCCGGCCTTTTCGGTCGAGTAGGGATCGTTCACGAGCAAGATGGCTGCCGCTTTCCGTTCGGCAGCGCGTAGCATCTTTGTCCGAATGTACGAGTGCGCCGATACTCGTTTTCCATCGAAGGGACTCTTGTCGTCATCCTGTTGCGGTTCGCGTCGAAAGAGCACGACGATCTTCCCTTCGACATCGACGCCTTCGAAGTCGTCGTAGGGAATCTTCGGAGCCGAAATGCCGTAGCCGGCGAAGACGAGTTCGCCCGAGACGTCGGCGTCGCCACCAATCGTGAGCGCTTGAAAGTCCTTACCCAGCCTCAATTCGATCTTTGCTCCGCCGGAGTGCTCCAGTACGAGATGAGCTCCTGCGGGAGTCAATTGTTTGCCCAGCGAAAGGGGAAACGGTTGAAAGTACGTGCCGTCGGGCGTTCCGCTTGCCAGTCCCAATTCGCGGAATTGGTCGCGGATGTACTCGGCCGCTTTCTCGATCCCCTCGGTTCCCGGACCGCGCCCTTCCATGGCATCGGAAGCGAGAAACTCGATTTCGCTGGAAACGCGCTTGAACGCCGCACTCTCACTTCGCGAAGCCGTATTCTCCCCGCCGAGCGCCGAGACACAGAGTACCGCGACGAGCAACGTCATCATGTATTTCCGGATATCACTGATCAATGTCACAATCCTCTCCTTCGTGAATCCAACTCAGATGTCTTGCAGCACCGTCGAGGTCGAAAACCAGTATACCCGCCTTTTCGCCGGCCCGCATGGCCACGCGCGGCCACCCGACGTAGAATCGAAACAGCTTCGCCTGGGAGTCAGCGACGCAAGGCATTTGGCAAGGCAAAGTGGCGGGGAACAGAAGTTTGTTTTCAGGGCCCGGCGGAGTAGGGATCCAGCTGGCCAGGAGGGTTGCGCGCAAAGACGCGAAGACACCAAGAGGGGGAATACCAGGGTGAAACGGCGGGAACAGCCAACGGATCGAACGAGACTTCGCAGTGGCGTCGCCGGTCCGACCGCGATTGGCTTCGCGCTTCTCGTTTTTTCTTGTGGCACTGCGAGCTTCGGTGGGGGGCATCCCATTTCGATCACCCAGGTGTCGGCGTACGTGCAGCGCGAGAAGGTCACGCTGGCCATCGATTTGTTCCTCGAGGACCTCCTTTTGTTCCACGATTTGCGACCGACTTCCGAAAACCGACTCGAGCCGGCCGAAATCGCCCGGGGGATCGAGCGGCACAAGCAATTTTTGGTCGAACGCGTCCAAGTCCTCGATGCCGAGGGACAGCCATTGGTCGGCCAAATCGTCGACGTGAAGTCGCCCGACTTCCCGGACGAGGGCATTCCGCTGGGGGACCTCATGAGCTACTCGCTTACCTACACGATCGAGTACGCACTCCAGGAGCCTCCTCGGTTCCTGACGTTCCACCAGCAACTCGTCGATCCGGCTCTTGGGATTCCCGCCGAGATGACGTTGCGCGTGAAACAGGCAGGGGTCGAGGGGGACCGAGTCTGGGCACTCCAATCGGGCAAACCGGAGGTTGTCGACTTCGATTGGGATCTGCCGCCGCCATCGCCGGAAGCTTCCGAGGCCGAATGGCAGGCGTGGATGGAGAAGAAACGCGAGGCGACACTCGGTATCACGAGTTACAGCTCGATCTATGCGTTCTTCTACATTGAGGACGACCAGGTGCGTCATGAGATTCTCGTGCCGCTCTTGACGCTCGAGGAAAGCGTCTTGATTCCTCGCGACGATGATCGGTGGCTCGATTTGGAGGAACAAGCAGCAGCGCGCGAACAGATCGCAGCTTTCTTCAAGGCACACAATCCTGTCACCATCGACGGGAAGCGCGTCGAGCCGGAAGTGGCTCGCATCGACTTCTATGGCTTGAACTTCATCGACTTCGCCAAACGAGCGGAACCGAAACCGGTGGGACTGGCTAACGCTCGAGTCGGCGTCATCTTGCGCTATCCGACGGAGCGGCCTCCCGAGAAAGTGACGATGGAATGGGACTTCTACAACGATTTCATCTACGAAGTCCAGGCGATGGTCTATTCGGACGAATCGGTGGCCCAGGTCACATTGACCGACGAGTCTCCCGAGACGACGCGGCTGCGTTGGCAACGGACGCGGCCGTGGGAGCCTCCCGACATCCAACCAGTGCGCGTTATCCTCGAGGGCACCGCGAAGGCGGCATCGGCTCATCCGACGCTTGGCGGCGTCCTATTGATGGGGATCATTCTGCTGGTCGGCGTCGCAGTCCTTGGCGTCCTCCGAAAAGAAACCGTTCTGCTTTCCTGTGTATTGACCATTGCCGCAGCGGGCCTGATGAGTGTGGGTGCCGCCGCGCTGGTCCACCGTTTCCGTGGACCGCCCGCCATACCGGAGCAAGAACAGATGCGCATCTTTCGCGCGCTACACCGAAATCTCTATCAAGCCTTCGCCTATCGCCAAGAAGAACCGTTGTATGACAGCCTGGCGATCAGCGTGGATGGACCTCTGCTTCGCAAACTCTATCTCCAGATTCGCAAGTCGCTCGTGATGGAAGAGCAGGGAGGTGCCGTTTCCCGGATCCGCGACGTCCGCATCCTCGACAGTCGGTCCGAGAGCCCGCATGGGACCGAAAACGGCTTTCGTGTCCGCAGCCGCTGGCAGGTGGAGGGAACCGTCGAGCACTGGGGGCACATCCACGGACGGACGAACACGTACGATGCCATCTTCACGGTGGCTCGACGGGGTGAGTTGTGGAAGATCGTTGATGTTCGGCTGCTGCAAGAAGAACAGACGGCGATTCAGACTCGCCTGCGAGGGCTGCCGGGGAAAGGCAAAGGCTAAATCACCGTGCGCGATTGTGAAACACGGACATCTCTATGTCATATGGGGACGGCTCTAACGCGGACAAATCCATCGGTTGGGAGGGCGAGGCCTCCTGCCGAGCCGGAATGTGCCTAAAGCGCTTCCATTTGACACAGCCACTTCAGGACATTCTGGTTGGCTGGCGGGAATGCTTGAGGATCGAGCCGTGTTCGGTCTAACCAGACAAATGGTGGCCGTGGTTCGGCGAGGCCTTCGTGGCGGCACAGAACGAACGTGAGTTCCAGCTCGCCGAAGTCGTATCCGTGCTCGACCGTTTGCAAGATGCGCACGGGTTGGACCACCAGCCCTGTTTCTTCGCGACATTCGCGGAGAGCCGCGTCGATCGGATCTTCGCCGGGTTCTTGTTTGCCTCCGGGAAACTCGGCATAGCCGCCGAGTTCACCCTGCGCGTCATCGCGTCTTCCGACGAGGACACGGCTACCGGTGTCGTCGAGGACAACGGCGACGGCGATCGGACGAGGCGTCACGACTGAGCGGCTTCCTTGAGTCGGTCGAGCATGCGGCCGGGCGATCCCATGATGTGGTACCCCGCATCGACGTGAATGATGTCTCCTGTGATGCCGCTGGAAAGATCCGAAAGCAGGAAGGCGCCCACCCGGCCGACTTCTTCGTGGGTGACATTGCGCCCCAGCGGCGCGATTTGTTCGTAGAGCTTGAGCATATCGCCGACGCCGGCAGCCGTTCCGGCCAGCGTCTTGAGCGGCCCGGCGCTCAAGGCGTTGACTTGGACGCCTTGTGGCCCAAGGTCATAGGCGAGGTAGCGGGTGGCGGCATCGAGGGCCGCCTTGCAGATCCCCATGACGTTATAGCCGGGAACGCATTTTTCACCGCCGAAATAGGTCATACAGCAGACGCGAGCACCTTCGTTGAAGAGTGGCTGAGCGGCATGAGCGACGGCGATCAGGCTATAGACGCTGACGTCCATCGCGAGCTGGAAGCCAGCGCGGCTGGTGGCGATCGTATCTCGCTTGAGATCCTCTCGATCCGCGAAGGCGATCGAGTGAAGAAGGAAGTCGATCTTGCCCAGCTCTTGTTCCGCCTTTTGCATGAACGCGGTGATCTGATCGTCTTCCTGCACATTCAGAGGCATGAGGAACGCGACTTTGTCGTCGTAGCCGTCGAGGCATTTTTCGACGCGGCGTCGATTCCGCTGCCGCTCGTCGTCGGGGCGGTCCGGAAGATGGGAAAAGCCGCAAATACCCCCTTCGTTCATGATCGTCTTGGCGATGGCCCAAGCGATGGAACGATCATTGGCGACGCCCAGAATCAGCCCTTTTTTTCCCGCGAACATGCCCATGCTGGTTTTCCTTCCTTCGAATGGTTTCGAGTCGTTGTTGGGACGTGCGTTGGGTGCGGTGAGCACTCGGCCGTCTGGGGACCGCCGATCGGATGGATTATCGTAAGAAAGATCGCCCGAAGTGATAAGTAGGGTCACGGCGAACTCATCGGGGCGACTGGTCGGGTCGAGCGGAGTGTGGAAATGCCAGGGAGACCGACGGAGTCTGGGTGGGGGCAAGCGCTGTGGAGCGCGCTCGAGCGAGCTCATCAGGGCGAGGAGGCGGTGCGTCGGGCTGCCATCGAACAGCTTGCTGCGAGCGCGCCGGTCCAGTCCGTGGCTCTTTGGGCCAACGAAGGCGGCGTATGGGAAGTGGCTGCTCGAGCCGGTACGGCCAACTCGGTTCCCCAGCGGCTCCTGGACCGTGTCGCCGAGATTGAGGAGCCGGTCGAAGCAGACGGCTGGTGGGTCGGTCCGGTGGGAAACTCTCGCTGGGTACTGGCCATCCAGGCCATCCAGGGCGCCGACGGTTCCGATTCGATCGAGCCGGGCTGTCGGCAAGCTGCGGAGATATTGGCTCGAGTCCTCACACTGGCTCGCGACATCGCGGGTGTCCACCAGCGGCTCGCGCGCACGCAGCGGATTCTCGATTTGGCCGCGCACTGGCAGACGACACTCGACATGGACCGGCTCCTCGAGCAGATGGCCGAGACGTCGACCGAGTTGCTCGATGCGGAACGAGCGAGCATCTTTCTTTGGGACCGCCAGCATCACGAGCTGGTGGCCCATCCGGCTCTTGGAGTCGAAGGTGGCGAATTGCGAGTCCCTGATAACGCTGGCGTCGTTGGGCGTGTCGTCCAGACGGGAGAATCCATGCGTGTCGACCCGACCGAGGGTGACCTGATCGACCGACGTGTCGACACGAAGTTGAAGTTCCACACACGTAGTCTGCTGTGCGTTCCTCTAAAGGATGCCAAGGGGGGCATCATTGGTGCTTTCGAAGTCATCAACAAGAAAGGAACGCACGGGCGGTTTACCGCGGAAGACGAGGAAGCACTTTGGGAACTCGCCCGGCACGCCTCGCTGGCGCTCGACACGACCCAGGCGTATCAGGCCATCGTCGACTCGCGCAACCGGCTCGTCGACGAGATGGCTCATTCGGTTCGGCTGATTGGAAGTTGCCCGGCGATCGTGGCGCTGCGCGAGCAACTGTCGCGGATCGCTCAAGTCGATCTAACGGTACTCATTCAGGGCGAGAGTGGAACGGGAAAGGAAGTCGTTGCACGCCTGCTTCACTTTTCAGGAGCCCGGCGAGCCGGCCCCTTTGTAGCCGTCAATGCGGGAGCCTTTACCGAAACGCTGATGGAAAGCGAGTTGTTCGGGCACGAAAAGGGCGCGTTCACGGGCGCGGACCAGACGAAGGCCGGCAAGTTTGAGCAGGCTTCGGGAGGGACACTCTTTTTGGATGAGATCGGAGAGCTCAGCGAGACCGGCCAAGTGAAGCTGTTACGGGTGCTCGAGCAGCGCGTGGTCACTCGTGTCGGCGGCAGCGAGGAGATTCCCATCGACGTGCGCGTCATTGCCGCTACGAACCGGGATCTGGCCGAACGCGTTCGCGAAGGCGAGTTCCGGGAAGATCTCTTTTACCGGCTCAGCGGGGTTTCGGTGGTGTTGCCACCCTTGCGCGAGCGCGGGGACGACGTGATTGAACTGGCCGAGTTCTTTCTCGAAACGTTCGCCCGCGAGCATGGCCTACCGGTCAAACAGCTTGGCGATGATGCCAAGGAGGCGCTTCGGCGGCACTCCTGGCCGGGCAACATCCGCGAGCTCCGCAATATGATGGAACGCATGGCCTTCTTGGTGCCTTCCACCGTGATTGGTGCGAACGACCTGACATGGCAGCCGTCGGTACGAGCACCTTCGGAAGGGCCGCTCGAGTGGACGCTTCCCCTTTCCGACGCCACTCGAGAATTCCAGATCGCCTATATCCGGCGGCACATCGACCGAGCCGGCGGGTCGATGACCAAAGCCGCCGAGCAATTGGGACTTCACCGAGCGAACCTCTATCGCAAGATGAAACAACTGGGAATGGAATAGACGCGTGCGATCAAAGGGGGCCTTCGACAACGACGGGCCCTGTGCGATGCGGTCGTAAGTGTGGTCGTAGCTCGAGCAATTCAGACGCTTTCAGGAGTTGAATCTTGCACGTGCGACGATACGGAATTGGCAGACGGGAACGGAGGCAGTAATGCAGGAGCTGATTTCCGATTACTGGATCGTCGCGCTGTTGGCGAACGTTGTGGCCGCTTCGGCCGTGACCGTCCATGCGGTCTTGTGGAAGCGAGAAACGAGGGCCGTCGTCGCCTGGGTCGGACTCGCATGGCTCTCGCCGATCCTGGGCGCCCTTGCTTATTTTCTCCTGGGCATCAATCGCATTCAGCGAAGGGCTACGGCACTCAAGATCCGCAAGCGTTGGAAGCCTCACGATGCGCTTCCTTTGACACCCAAGGAAGTCGACCAGCGCGAGAAGATCGTCGACGAGCATCCGAATTTGGTGGGACTGGCCACGCTGGGCGATCATCTCACCGGTCATCATGTGGTGCCGGGGAATCAAATCGAGCCGCTGGTGAACGGAGACGAAGCCTTTCCAAGAATGCTGCAAGCCATCGAGGAAGCCTCGCAGTCGGTCTTGCTCGCCAGCTACATCTTCGACAGTGATCGAGCCGGTGAAAAATTTCTCGAGGCCCTCGTAGCCGCCGATCAACGCGGCGTCGAGGTGCGTGTGCTCATCGATGCCGTCGGGTCGAAGTACAGCAAGCCGAACATGGTGCGGCGATTGCGGCGAGCGGGACTCAAGGCGGCCGCTTTCCTGCCGACGCGCATTCCAAGGCTCGCGCAATACGCCAACATGAGAAACCACCGGAAGATCCTTGTCGTCGACGGGAAGCTGGGTTTCACGGGCGGCACCAATATCCGGGAAGACCATTGGCTTTCGCTTCAGCCGAAGTTCCCCGTCGAGTGCCTCCATTTCGAGATTCGCGGTCCGGTCGTCGCGCAACTGGAGGAGGCGTTCGCGATCGACTGGGCCTTCACGACGGGCGAGTTGCTTGCAGGGGAGCAGTGGTTCCCGAAGCTCCAGCGAGCCGGCAAGGTCTGGGCTCGAGGAATCACGCACGGCCCAGACGAAGATTTCGAGAAAATGACGCACACGATGATCGGCGCTTTGGCAGTGGCTCGTCGCCGTGCTCGCATTGTTACGCCCTACTTCCTTCCGGAGAGTCCCCTCATCGCAGCGCTGAACGTGGCGTCGATGCGTGGCGTCGATGTCGAGATTCTTCTTCCGGAGGTCAACAATATCCGGTTGGTTCAGTGGGCGATGATGGCACAGTTGTGGCAGGTTCTGGACAAGGACTGTCATGTTTTTTTCTCGCCTCCCCCCTTCGATCACACCAAACTGATGGTCGTCGATGACGTCTGGGCACTGATCGGTTCCACGAATTGGGACCCTCGCAGCTTACGGCTCAATTTCGAATTCAACGTGGAATGCTATAGCGAAACGTTTGCCGAAAAACTGAACCAAGTGATCGATGCCAAGCTTGCAGAAGCCAGGAAAGTGACTTCGGACGATCTGAAGAAACGCCCGTTCTACATCAAACTTCGCGACGGATTTGCTCGACTCCTCTCTCCCTATCTATGATGAGGGAGTCTGCCGTAGCGTCCCCGTTTGCCTCGATAGGAGCCCTGGATGTGTCTGCTCAGTTGTTCTCTCGCCGATCGTGGCTCGTTCATTCGACTTGCATGGCCGCCACAGCAGTGGGAACTGGGCGACGGGCCGCCGGCGCAAAGGCTCGCCATGGGGGTCCACTCATGGCATATGTCGGCACGTTCAGCTCGCCGTTGGGAGACGTCCCCCCGACCCAAGTCGATCTCCCTCCGGGAAACGGTCGCGGGATCCATCTGTTTCGCATCGATCGGGACAGCGGACGGATGACGGCGGCGGGCGAGTTTCGATCGGGGACGAGCCCCAGTTGCTTGGCCGCCGATCGGTCGGGGCGGTTTCTCTACAGCGCCAATGAAACCGATCGTTGGGGGAAGGAGCCGAGCGGCACGGTGAGTGCCCTCGCGATCGATCGAAAGACGGGGCAACTCAAGCTGCTCAATCGTGTTCCTTCCGGTGGAGCCGGACCGACGTACGTCAGCCTGCATCCGAGCGGCCGGTTTCTCTTCGTGGCGAATTACTTCGGAGGTTCGATCGCCTGTCTGCCCGTTTTGCCCAACGGGCGGCTCGGGCATCCGGTGGACGTGAGAGAGGATCATGGGACGATTGGACCGAGGAAGGCGGCGCACGCGCCGCCGGGAAGCTTTGCCATCAGCGGCCATGATGGGACTCACGCTCATATGATCGAGTCGGACCCTTCTGGTCGGTTCGTGCTGCATGCCGATTTGGGACTCGACTGCATCTTCATCTGGAAATTCGATGTGGAGAGCGGGAAGTTATCGCCGAACTCACCACACGCCGTAGCATTGCCGCCGGGTGATGGACCGCGCCATTTCGATTTCCACCCCAACGGCAAGTGGCTCTATTCGATTCAAGAAGAAGGATCGACGGTCGTGCAGTTTGAGTACGATGCTGACCGTGGGCGACTCGAGGCGCGCCAGACAATTTCGACACTGCCCAAAGGATTCGCTGGGAGCAACTTCTGTTCGGAGATCCTGGTTTCGCATGATGGTCGATTTCTATACGCCGGCAATCGACTGCACGACAGCATCGCCATCTTTGCGATCGGCAAGGAGGGATCGCTATCCTACCTCGGCGAAGTCTGGACGCAAGGCAATTATCCTCGCAGTTTCAGCTTTGACCCATCCGGGAGGTTTCTCTACTGCTGCAACCAGCGTTCGGACAACGTGGCGGTGTTTCATGTCGATCGCCAGTCGGGACAACTCCGTTTCACGGGCCAGTTTGTTCCCGTCGGCAATCCGTCGCACGTTGTGTTTGTCGCATTGGATGGCTGACGGTTGAGGAAGGGGACACATGAGGGACTCGATCATGTTGATGCATCTGTTGATTATTGGGTTGCTTGCGAGCGGGTGGTCGGCCGCGATCGTATCGGCGGCGGAGCCAGCCGGCGCGAGCGTCTCGTTTCGTCGAGATCTCGCGCCGGTGTTGCGCGATCAGTGTTTGGCTTGCCACTCGGCGAAGAAGACGGAAGGTGGCTACCGAGTCGATACCTTCACCATGTTGCTCAAGCCGGGAGACAGCGGTGACATGCCCGTGACAGGGGGAAAACCGGACGAGAGCGAATTGCTGAGGCGCCTCGAGTCGGATGACGAGTCGGAGCGCATGCCGTACGAATCAGACCCTCTTCCCGCCGACTTTGTGAAGCTTGTGCGCCGGTGGATCGCCGAGGGAGCCCGCTATGACGGAGGAGACGCCAGCGCGCCGATCGTCACGATTGTGGCTCCAGGCACGCATCCGCCTCCACCGGAGACTTATGCCCGTCCTCTGCCAGTGGCGGCTATGGCATGGATTCGGCAGGGTGATCGGTGGCTACTTGCCACTGGGGGCTACCGCGAGTTGCTTCTTTGGGATCCTGAACAAGCGGCACTCGTGCGCCGCGTGAGGAATCTGCCGAGTCGGATTCATAGCATGGCCGTCGACGCAAAGCGGAACCGGTTGGCGGTTGCCGGCGGAGAACCGGGGCGGCTGGGAGAAGTGCGCATTGTCGATACCGGCTCATGGGAGGTCCTTGCCGTTCCGTGGGTGCGCGGCGACGTCGTCCTGAGTGTTGCCGTGGATGAGGTTCACGGTCGGTGGGCCGCCGGCGCCAGTGACGGATATGTGGCAGTCATCAACGGAGAGGACTCGATGGCTCTTTGGTCGGCGGAAGTCCACAAGGAATGGGTCAAGCAGGTCGCGTGGAGTCCCCAAGGGGATCGCATCGCCACGGCCGGTTTCGATGGCCAGGCGATCGTCGTGTCGGCCAAGGATGGCAAGATCGAGCAGGTCTTCGCTGAGCACAAGCAGCCGGTGTGGGGCATCTCGTTTCTGCCTGACGGAAAGCAGATCGTGTCGGCCGACGAATCGGCACGTGCCTTCTTCTGGTCGGTATCCGACGGAAAGAAGCAGGCGGAAGTGCGAGTCGGTGGAGGTGTCTTTGCGTTTGTGGCCGGGGATGGAGGGTTCTTTGCGGGGGCGCGCAGTGGGCGTGTCGTGAAGTTGGACGGAAAGACGCGGAAAGAGAGCGGACGGTGGAGCGGCCCGAAAGGGCGGGTGGTTTCGCTGGCGTGGGAGCCGTCGAAGCAATGGTTGGCGGCCGGCACCGACTTGGGCGAAATCTGGGTGTGGCGGCTGAAGGAAAAGAACCAGACGTGGCACTGGACGCATCGCGTGACTGCGAAACCACGGCCGCAACCGTAGCGGTTCCCGGTCCTCTGATTTGCCGCGAGCGTCGATCGAGGGCGCTTGCTACGAGCCGTCGATGCGCCGCTCAAGTTCCTCCACTTTGGCCTGCAGCGCCTCGAGGGCTTCCTCGAGCGCTGTGACGCGTTGAGCCAATGGTGTGGCCGTCGCGGCCGAAGCGGCTTCGACAGCGGCGGCTCCTTGACGGCCTGAAGTAGCCACCGACTCGCGCACCTTGTCCCACTCGCGGTCGAGGTAGAGTCCGTGCGTCACGATCTGGCCTCGTCCGGGAGGCGTCAGTTCGACGACAACCCGCCGGTCGATGAGCGGTCGGAGGAGCGACTGAAGCGCCGCCATATCAGGGATCGAAGCCATGCGGGAGGCGCGACTGCGCAGTTCTCCGAGTGTCTGAGGGCCGCGCAGAAGGAGTTCGGCCACGATCGCGGCTTCCTTGTCGCCCACGTCGAGCCAGTCGTAGATACGGTGCCGGTATTTGGGAACGCGCCCATCCCCGTGCACTTCGGTGACGGCTCCCATTCGGCAGAGCTCATCGAGTTCCAACAGGACCTCATCGCTGTCGAGGTTCATCTTGGGAGACCGGTTCGACTTCTGGTTGCACCCGGTGGTGAGGGCATTGAGTGTCAACAGATTATCGCCAGTCGTCTTGGCCTTTTCCACAAGGACGCCGACGATGCGGCGTTGGATGGCATTGAGTTGTGGAATCGCCGGTGCAGTATCTTGGTTGCTTTCCGAACCGGGAGCCGCGGAAGCCGCGTCTCCGGTGGAGGAGGGGGCTTGAGGAAGGGAAGGCCGGTCTTCGGAAAAATCGCCAGTCATCGGAAATCCTCGCAAGATGTTCCAGGGAGTCGACGGGGCCCCAGTTCGCCTGGCAGAATACTCCGAGGGCAAGCGGACGGGTAGGGGAATGGCAGGTCTGGCGCCGATCGGCTACGTTTTGGCTCGCGGGGCGAACCGGCCGAACGGCGTGACCTTTTTAGGGACGCAACCGGGTCAGGACGGCACGGCTGGAAGCGTGGCCGCCGGTGCCGAATTGGGAGATAGCTGCAGGAGGAACCAGGCGTGTTGGAGTTGTACGATCAGATCCAGGAAGCGGTCGCCGAGATTCGCCGCGCGTGGCCGGGGACGCCGAAGGCGGGCATCATTCTCGGGACCGGTTTGGGGAGCCTCGTCGACCGGATCGATGTGGAAGCGACGATCGATTACGAATCGGTGCCTCATTTTCCCCGTTCGACCGCCATCAGTCACCGAGGGCGTCTCGTGTGCGGCCGGCTCGAGGGACTGCCCGTGATGGCCATGGAAGGGCGCTTTCATCGCTACGAAGGGTACTCACTCAAGCAGATCACGCTTCCCGTTCGCGTCATGAAGGCCATGGGAGCGGATTTACTGGTCCTGTCCAACGCATGCGGAGGAATGAATCCGTACTATCGCTGCGGCGACATCATGTTGATCGAGGACCAGATCAACTTGATGGGCGACAATCCGCTCATCGGGATCAACGACGACCGGTTGGGACCGCGGTTCCCCGACATGTCCGAGCCGTACGATCATGCGTTGATCGAGCGAGCGTTGGCAGTGGCGCGTCGCGAGAACATCCGGGCGCATCAAGGCGTCTTCGTCGCCGTGACCGGGCCGAATTTGGAGACGCGAGCCGAGTACCGTTTCTTGAGGATGATCGGCGCCGATGTCGTCGGGATGTCGACGGTTCCCGAGACGATCGTGGCGGTGCACAGCGGCATGCGTGTGGTCGGGTTCTCGGTCATCACCGACATGTGCCTTCCCGATGCCCTGGAAGTGGCCGACGTCGACGCCATTATCAAAACGGCCCAGGAAGCCGAACCGAAGCTGACAAAGCTGGTGATGGGTGTCTTGGCGGAAGAGCCTCGAGCATGAACGCGGCGGATCCTCATGATGAACTAGCCGAAGCCGCCGCCTTGGTCCGCCAGTGCACGAACCTGGCGCCTCGAGTCGGCATTGTTCTCGGCAGTGGACAGGGGGGCATCGTGTCGGGAGTCGAGCACACGGTCGAGATCGCTTACGGCGATCTGCCGGGTGCTCCGGTTCCCACGGCGGTCGGCCATCAGGGGAAGCTCGTGGTAGGCGAATGGCGATCGTGTCCGTGCATCGTGGCTTGCGGGAGGTGCCACCTGTACGAAGGACGAACGTGGAACGATGTCACTTATGTTGTCCGGCTGATGCTGACGCTGGGTGTGCGACGCATCATTGTCACCAATGCAGCGGGCGGTCTGCATCCATTGCTGCGAGCGGGGCAGATCATGGTGATTCGCGATCATCTCAATTTGATGTTTCGCGGGTTTCTCTCCAGGCCTACAAGCGAAGAGGCTCGAGGAACGCGTGCGGCATTTCCCTACGATGCGCAGTGGAGTGACGCGGTCATGGCAGGCGCATGGCGTAGCGATATGCCGGTGGTTCAAGGAGTCTATGCGGGCGTGTTGGGTCCGAACTACGAAACGCGAGCCGAGTACCGAATGCTTCGGAAGTTGGGGGCCGATGCGGTGGGGATGTCGACGATTCCCGAGGCGATCGTGGCGAGTGAAGCTGGAGCATCGGTGCTGGGGCTGAGCGTGATCACGAACGAGGCGAAGCCCGACGCGCCGCAACGGGTGACCCACGAGGAGGTGATCGACTGGGCGTTGAAAGCCGAGCAGCGATTGACAGCGGCCATCGAAACGGGGTTAGAATATGTGGAACGTAGTTAGGCGGTGAGCACGGGTCGTGCCGGTCGCGTCGAAGTCGTTCCCGTGGTGACCATACGGTAGGCTTCCGTAGGTCAGGCTTTCCAGCCTGACGAAATCTCTCTCGCAGAGGCGCAAAGAGCGCAGAGGGGTTTTTTAGAATGAGGATGGAGAGTGTGTTCGTCGTCCATCCCCGTCTTCTGTCTCTTCCTGAATTCCCTCCTTTGCGTCTTCGCGTCTTTGCGCGAGACCCTTCTTGTTTCTTGCAAAGCCCACGTAGGTCAGGCTTTCCAGCCTGACAAAAACAAGCACTGTTACGGTCCATCATGTCCGTTTGGCAATCCGGCGCTCGCGTGTGGTGGTCCCCTCCCGGTGGCGTTTGGTCTCCTGTTGAATTACGTCTATTCTGATTTCGGTCAGGCTAGAAAGCCCGACCTACGTAATTAGGCGGAAGGCCGAACCTATTGTTCGGTCCATTTCCATCCGAGCGGCGTTTTGAGTTCTTCCTTGGCGAGGAACTCCCACGGGGTGCCCGGGTGTTCCCGCACGACACGCTCGAGATGTTCGCGAGCCTGTTTGATGAGCGATCGGAGAGAGCTGGTCAAGTCGGTCGTCTCGGCAGGCGCCAGCACCCAAGAGGTGGCGTCGGGATTCTTTTCGGGAATGCCTCGCTTGAGAGCCGCCAGCATGGCGTTGTATCCATCGACCCGAGCCTTCGCCGCTGCGATCCGGCCCATGGCCAGGTCGTAGGAAGCACACCAACGGCGGTCGGTCAGTTTCTTGCGATCAGCGAGCCCCTGTTTGAGCAAGTCGTAGGTTCGGTGGATTTCCAACTCCACCTTGGCAGCCGCTTGCTGCGCTGCGTCGACCGTGTTCTTCAGTTTCGGCGGGTCATCCTTGGCGAACACCAGTTGCGGATGAGACAAGACGGGGATCGTGGGAATGCGAGCCGCTTCCACGAGGACCTGGCAGCACCGATGGGCTTGGACGAACGCCTCATACTCTTCCCGGCTTTGCAGCTTCGGCCGATACTTCTTCATCACCGAAGGGTCGAAACGGAGGACGCTGTAGCCGGGCCACGTCGGAGTGCTTCCCTCTCCGCCTCCGCTGGGCACATCCATCCCCCAAAACCGTCCGCCCGTTTCAAAACAAAGCTGCTCGAGCGCATACGGTCCGAATCCCGAATCGATCTGGTCGAACGCCGTATCGCTGTCGGTGAACATCAGGTGAAGACGCTCGGGCGCTTGCGTCTCCGGACCGTGCACGATGACGGCCTTTTGCGTAGGGGTGGGCACCTTCGCTTTGCCGCCTTCGAGCTTTTGTCCGACGAGGGTACGCCGGCCGAAGGGAGCCGGCACGCCGAGGACCGTCACGGGGATCCCGTATTTCTTGAGGTCGGGAAGCACGGTCAGAAGAGTCTCCCCGTCATTGCCGGCTTCGTCCGTGAGGATGACCAGAAGGACCTCTTTGCGCTCCTTGAGACGCGCTTGGCGAAGTGGCTTCAACGACGCGGCAACCGCGGCGAAGACGTTTTCGACGGCTGAGTTGCTCTTGGGGAGTTCTTCGAACTTCTTGGCAACCTCGGTTTCGTCGGCCAAGGGAGTCGGCGTGAGCCACTGGTGCGTGTCGGCAAACGTTCCCAAGCGCGTCGTCAGGTTCTTCGCGATGGCTGGTTGCTTCGAGGGGAGCTCCCGGTAGTTGCCGGCGATGGCACTCACCAACTCGGCATGCCACTGGCGGGCACTGGGTGAGACGTCGATCAACCAGCAGATTTCCGTCGGGCCGAGTTCCGCGGCGTCGGCGACGTCTCGCCAAAGCCGCTCGAGCGCTTCCTTGCTCGAAAGTCCCGGCCGCGTCGGTCCCGGCATACCTCCAAAATCCCCGCCTCCTGGAGCTCCTGCAGCCCAGTCAACCTTCGGAAGTTGGCCGATCCGTTCATCCGGCGTTTCTTCGTTTCCACGGCGACCGGGATACGATTGAAGTCGTTTAGGGGGACGGCGTCGCGGGCGGTTGCGGCGAACCACGACGCGAGGTGCCGTCTCCTGGGTATCCTGAGACGACGTGTCCTCCTCTTCCTTCGACCCGATTCCCGATCCCGGCGGCGGGCAGCCGGTGAGAGTCAAGAGCCACACGATGAGTAGCCAACGGGTGAGCACGCGAGCTGGAAATCCCGACGTCGTGGAACGGAGCGTTGAGGCCATGGACGAACCTACGGATGCGCAGTCGCTTCGCGGATCGGGAGCTCCCTCGAGTGCGGCTCCCCCATTCATTTTGGCAGATTGTGGGCGGCCTCACTAGAATACGTTATGATTGGGGCGTCACGGTGGTAGCACTTCTTCCAGGAGCACATGCCAGTCGGCCAGTGCGAGGAGTCATGGCGATCCGAGTCGAGTTTTTTGGCACCGTGCAACGCCGAGCGGGCGTGGCCGAGACGGCGCTGGTGCCGATTGAAGGGAAGATGCGTCTGGGAGAGGCTTTGGCGATCCTGGCGGCCCGATTTCCCAGCCTTTCCGGGCATTGCCTCGAAGGCAACCGCATGGCGGAGGGCTTTGCCGCGTGTATCGACGGCAAGATCTTCGTCGACGATGCGAGCTACGAGCTGGAAGACGGTCAGACGCTGCTTATTCTCTCCTCCGATGCCGGCGGCTGAGGCATGTTTTGGCGACGAAGTGTAGCGGCGGGGGAATCGAAAGCGAG
>WFWZ01000387.1 GCA_015490875.1 Planctomycetaceae bacterium | reverse complement strand
GGAGGACGGTAGGGCGAAGATCTTCCGATCTTCTCGCGGCGGGCCAGGTTCGGCCCCCGCCCCACTGCGCTGTCGTGATGAGACTTCTGTCCGGAGACAATAAGCTGCGCCTTTCGAAGAGCCCACGCCGCGTTATCCCGAGTCGCAAGCTGACGATAGAACTCTTCCATCAGTTCCGCCGTCGCGGCGTCGGGGACCTCCCAAAGCGCGGAGACCGTACTTCCCGCTCCTGCCATCAGGAATGCCTGTTGCAAGCTGAAGGCCCCACTGTTCCGCAACACGGGCCCTCGCCCGGTGTCACACGCACTCAACACAACCAACCGAACGTGCGAGAGATCCATGGCGGCCACCTCTTCGGCAAGCAAGACCGACTCGTCGATCGAGTCGGTCCGGCAGATATTGCTGAGCGCCAATGCCATCAGCGAGAGTGGATTTCTTACCCCAGCGACGAATGGCGACCTCTCCCAAGGGTGGTCGCGGCGAAGCCGGCGAAATGCTCGGATGCTCTCGTCCGACGCCAAGATGCCGTGCGTAGCGATATGGACGAATTGGGAACGTCGGAGAGACTTCGACAACCGACTGACCGTCACCTGTTCGCCCGAAAGGTATTCGATAGAACCACGCGACCAGTATCGTGCAATGGCGTCTAGTTCGCGTTGAGTCCCAGGTAGCGGTGCGATGTCCCTCAGAGAAGCCCGAAAGTCACCGCGGCGAACCTCCGCCAGCTCCATCCCCTGTCCTGAACCGTATTCGAGGTTTCCGACAGCCAAACAATGAGGCGGATTTGGGCTCTCCTCAAGACTGGGCCGTTGTTCCACGAGATATCCCGGGTACGGAAGATAGGTCAACTCGAATCGATCCAGCAGTGGCACCTCAGGACGTCGGTCGGGTAACGCGGCCCAGGAAACCAGCGCGATCTTGCCGGCAGGAGCAACGAACAAGCGCTGTGTCTTCTTGGGAAGTCGACTCCGCACAGGATGCCATAGTTTCCGACTGAGTTTCCAGCCACATTCTACACCCGCTCCAGCTTGAACCTCCTTCCTCCATTCGTCGATAAGTGCGTCGATCTCAGCACACGTTCCGAGCTCTATCGACTGCAGTTCCGTGTGGGGAGCAACAATGTATACCCGATAACGCACCTCAGCGCGATGTCCCTCCACGCCAGGACGCTCGGGATCCCAAGAGTGATGGCAATATTCGACAAAATCGAGCAACACTTCACCTTCGGCCAACTGATTCTTCAGCACCTGCCCGGAGCACGGGACGGCATCTCCTTTGTCGATCCAGGACAGGTTTCGCTGCCGCAGCCTCAATTCCAGTTCGTTCCGACGGCGTTCCGCCTCTCCGACGGCATCTTTCAACACTTGTTTCCGAGGCCCCTCTGCCAGCTCCGCCTCGAATGCCAGCCTCGCGACCGCCATTTGCTTTTCCCGGTACTCGCGATAGATCCTCCGGTCGTCATCTGAGAGATTCGCCCGGCGCAGTTTGGCGTCTCGAGCCACCATTCGGAACAGCAACCCGCGATAAGGCAAGATACGGTCGTAAACACGATTGAGATCCAGGTTTGCGGGCTGCTCCACAGACATGAGCAGGTCACACCCTCGCTCCCACTGGAGCGCCCAGCGCGTCGCGGTGTGAATCGAGCGACTCGCACCCATGGAAGCCAACACCTGTGGTTCGCGACGGGCCACCTCCAGTGCGCATTCCGCGGCGCTGCGGTAGTCTCCCTTCGCCATCAGGATCTGCGCCTTCAATGCGGGTAGTGTCGCAGATAGGAAGTAGTCCGCTCGATAACCAGCCTTCTGTCGCTCGGCTAACGCCGCCTCTGCACGATCGATCTCTTCGAGCGCACGATCATAGTCTCCCAAAGCAGCCAGGCATGTTGCCGAATAACGGCAGTGGATGGGATCGACTTTGACCCGTAAAGTGCCGACTCCTCGAGACAGTTCCTGGGCAACCCGATCGAGCGATTGCAGACACGCTCGCCACTTCGCCTCTGCGAAGAGAACCTCGGTCCGCATTCGCTCCAAGCCAAAATACTCTCTTCGCAACAAGTCCGCGGACTCGCCGGCTGAGCGTTTCTCAATAGCTTCGCGGAAGCCGTTCAGCACAGTCCGAGCCTCGGCCACGTCGTCACGGGCCAACGCAAGGCGAACGCGAAGACTGGTGAATGCTCTCAGAATGTCCAGAGTCATCTCTTCTGGAGAAAACAGGTTTTCGATCTTGTTCATCAATTGAATGATCGCCTCATAGTCGCATTCCGAAAACGCAAGGACTGCGGCGGTGATTAACACTCGCATCTCCAAATGCCTGCGACGCATCGATTGACCGCGATGCCTCTCGAGATAATGCATTGCCACCTGGAGTGTCTCATGAGCGACCACGTAGTCGTAAAGGAAACGATGGATATTCGCGCGAACGCAGGCCACACTCAGGAGATTTAGTTGCTTGTCTTCAAAACTATCGGGGACGTCTTGAAGGAGCTTCCACGACGCATCGACGGACGCAACGGCCTCAAGCATCGCCCCCTCAGCGCTAAGCAGAGTGGCCTGGTCCGCATAGAGCATAGCCAATAGAAGAGTTTCTCTGTCTGTAAGTGGTCTTCCCATAGCTCGGATTCCAGCAATCACTTGGCGACTGATTTGGACGGCATCGTTAAGGCGAAGGGATTGATACAATGTACTGACTGTCTCCCGCGCGGTAATGATCCAAACACAGAGAAGCTTCTCGTTCTCGTGAAACAGACAACATGTTTGCTCCGCCAACTGAACCATTCTTAATCGCACTTCAATCGCTTTCCCAACATCTCTCTGTTCTATCGCTAACGCCTGGACATACCCTCTTGCATTGACACTTTCGATCAGGGAGAACTCGCAGAGGACGCCGTTTTCTACTCCCCAATCCACTGCTTCAACAGCCTTTTCGAAGGATGCCATGCATTGGGTAGTGTCACCGGAGTCGTTAGCGAGCCACCCCAAAGCCAACCAGTGCCGCGTCTCTGCCGGATGACCTTTGGGAAACTCTGATCGGGGAAACCAATGGTGGAGTAAATCGAGTGTTCGCTTCACAGCGCGTAGGCACTCTTCCGGACGCTTGGTTCGCTGGGCGATTCGGAACGCGAGCATACCGTGGCAGTAGGTCCATTTGGCACGGTCATACAATTCCCACTGCGTTGGTGGATTCTCGGCCAATTCCCGCAGAACTCGAAGAGGAAGATCCAGATCGCCGTGAGCGACCAGATAGCGGCTGAACCGCAACAGAGCGATCTCTCTCATGCGTTCGGTGGGATCGCTGCGGTCGGGGCGGCGTGTTCGAAGGAGGTCTTCGAGCATTCGCTTGACACGGCGCCGGTGATTCTCGGAACCCAGCTTTATGGCGTAAAGGTCGGAGACGATAGCTTCAGCGAGGATCAGAGGTTCCGGTGCGGTTTCCCGTTTTGCGGCGGCTTCCTTCATCGCTTGGTAGAGCTCGAGTGCTTCTGTTTCTTCCCGAGCGACGGGGAGCACTAGGAACGCCTTTTCGTCGAGAAGAAGAAGGCGATGGACAAGCTGTTTCCATGAGAGTCCCCTGTAGTAGTCCAGACGTGGCGAGCCGCCCGAGGCTCTGGAGCAACAGCAAGTAGAAAAGGCAACGGCGATTAGGATGCAAACGGTCAAGCGCACGGAGAACTCCTTTCTGTTTCGCAGGGGACAGCCATGGCCGAATCACCGACACAGCGCTTGGTTGCGATTGCCGATCGTCGGTAACGGGCCATGTCTTCGCCAACGTTGTCGTCGTTCCAAAACAAACTCGGAACGCCGATGCCGCTTGGTCATGGACGGACTGAGAAGCTTTCTCCTATTTCGATGACGAGAGTGACGACACTCCACGACCTGCGGTGGGCCCGCAGCTAAATGTGAGGGCCATAATCTGGTCGCAGATGGGAACGAGGTGATCGCGAATCAGGCGCTGATTGGCAAACAGTGGATGACGCAAGGGGATCGCATGGGGGAGGCCGGGTCTGCGCATCTTCGGCTGTGATGAGACTCGCAGGATTCCATTTCGGAAGACGAAAAGGGAGGGAGTGGTCACAGCCGGTTGTGGCAGCCAGCGCCCCAAGACCTGTCGCACTCTGTGGACGCCGTGTCGATTCAGAGGCTGCCGACATGCCAAAGTCAGAACTGTTTCCATGGACGGACGTATGACTTCCATCCGCCACCCTTCCCCTTCTGCATCCGGCAGTCCGATGTGGCGTTGGGGAGTCGTCGGCTTCCAACTCCATGACCCTTCGGGGCGGGGATAGAGCGGCAGGGGGTGGCCCGATCCATCGACCCATACGACATAGAAATAGCAAGGTCGATTGGCCGCAACCTGGACGCGCACGGTGTCATCTTGCGTGAGCGGCAGGACACCGGGCTGGTCCACCCATCGCGGTCCCTTCTGAGGGTTCCACGCGAGGATGCGCACGTCACATTCAAGCGACGGAGTGACACGACGCCGGAGGGACCATGCCACCAGCCCGACGGCCGAGGCCGCCGAGGCCGCTGCCAGGTAAAAACGCCTCGTCATGCGGGACTGACGATCCAAGGAGCGGCGTAAGGCGCGAGCGAGGTGGCCCGCCGACGGATACCGCTGGCTCGGCTCACGTTGAAGGCAACGTTGACAAACCGCATCGACGCTCGACGGCACCCCGTGGTGGAGACTACTCGGAGAAGGGAGTGGCGGGAGGGAACCCTCCTGAGCCAACGATTCCAGCTCTTCCTGCGCATAGGGCCGGCAGCCGGTGAGGAGTTCATAAAGGATCGCTCCGAGAGCCCAGATATCGGAGGCTGGTTCGGCTCGTGGTGGATCACGAAGTTGCTCGGGAGCCATATAACACGGTGTGCCGGCGAGACCTTGCGCGCGAGCCCGAACCGTGGTCCGGACGAACGCGAGTCCGAAATCGGTTACGCGAACTTGCTGGTTGGCATCGAGTACGATATTGGCCGGCTTCAGGTCCCGATGGATGAGCCCCCGCCGGTGGACGTAGTCGATGGCCTCTGCCGCTTGAACCACCCATTCCACGGCTTGACGCCACGCCACGTTTCCGTGACGCAGCCGCTCTTCCAGCGAACAGCCCGCAAGGAACTCCATGACGAAATAAGGGCTTCCATTCTCGAGTTCGCCGACGTCGTAAACGGGAACCAGATGGGGGTGACACAACGATGCCAGTATCTGCGATTCGTACCGCAGCTGCTCGGACACCACGGTGTCCCCCGGCCTTCCGTGAGCCACTTTCAGCGCTACCGAACGATCGAGTTGCTCGTCGTAGGCGCGGTAAACACTTCCGAAGGCGCCTCGAGCCACCAGGTTTTCGACCCGGTACCGTCCCACGCGTTCTCCCGGCACAAGTACCGTTTCGCAGGTCCGGGACGCGGCAAGCAGACTTGCGATCCACGAGTCGCGCCCCGGAAACCGGACCTGGAAACACGCCTGGTCGACGCGTTCCCCTCGACGCCGACGGTATTCAATTTCAATCACCAGGAGATCCTCCAAGAGGGCCTCCCGGCACTCCTCGTCGACTCCGGAGAGCCAGTCTTCGGCATGAGGCGACTCGCCCCGTTGCCATCGGCCTTCAAACTCTCGGCAACGAGCCTCATAGCGCTCCCACGCTCGCCAACTCAGCGACAGAGATCCTTCTCTCTCGGCAGCTCCCGCGCCGCTCGAATACGCACTGGCTTCTTGATGTGTCATCGATTCAACATCCGCGTCCAAACATCTTCAGCACGGCGCAACTTGCGCACCACGGTCGAAACACAACAACCGGCAGCTTCAGCGATTTCCTCCAACGACCGCCCCTCGATGCGCATCCGCACGATCTGGCGCATCTGCTCGTCAGCTCGCTCCAAGAGAAAATCGAGCGAATCGATCAGCAACAATGTCTCTTCGGGAAGCTCCTGAGGAGAGCGGTCCTGAACGCCATCGAGCCCTCCGAGACTAGAGGGACGGCCGGCAAAGGCACTCTGTTCGCGCAGCTCTTTGCCCCCTCCCCGCTTGCGCCGCTTCTGATGGCGCAGTTGCTGAAAGACTTTGTAGTCGATGACTTTCAACAGGAGTCCGCGCAGACGTTCGGCCGAATCGATGCTCGCGAAGGCGCCGGCACACCGTCGTCTCCAAACCAGATAAAAGGCACTAGCGGCCAAATCGTCGACGTCGACTCCGCGGATACGCCATCGGCGCAGCCACCGGGCGGCACGACGACGAAGCAACCCCTGGCACCGTCTCCAGAACTGATCCGCCGCCTCCTCAGGCTCCTCCGCCATGCCGTGGAAGAGCCCGACAGCAGAGTCCGTGACATCCATCTGTCACCCTTACCCGCAAGACCCACGCCTTGCGCTCGGCAACCATGGCCAACCCGATCGCAGCACCCCACGAGGCAGGATTGTAGCAAGGTGGCCACGGTTTTGCAAATCGGTGGGGAGAGCCACCGCACGAGTCGGTCGCGGACACCGGCGTAACCACACATGGTCTCCCGTCCAAGGGGACACCGTGGCTGCAACGATCGCGAGGGATCAGGACAGCCAGCGTCGGCAGCGTGAGACTCAGTCGGGCTCCCGTCAGCGGACCGATGCGCCGGAGAGCAAACGGGAGGTTAACGAGAAAAATGGCCTTTTTTGGGGACCACGCGGATTTTTTTGCGCATCGGAAGGCCTTTTTGGCAACTATAGGTTTTGAGAAGCACGGCATTCCGGCTGGGCGCACCGGCCGGAACCGCTCAACCTCCGACCGACTCGAGCACGCAACGGGAAACGACATGGGAACGAGCCTTGATGCTCGGCCTCATGGCAGCCCGACCCTCCCACACCCCATCGATCGAGTCGGTCGGGGGGAGCGGTGCTGTGCGCGCCCCAAGTTCATGGCGCGGTGACAGGCCACGGCGTTTGAGGTCTGTTGGCGGTTTCTCTTGCGCCGATCAGCTCCACGCTCGGTCGATGTCACCGGCCACCACGTCCAAAAGGTCTTCCAGCTCCTCCTCCCGATGCGAAGTCCACTCGTCGCGCTGGGGCTGGCGAGTCTGAGGCAAACCAATCTGCAGGAGATAGTCCCGAGCATCGAGTGAAGCGAGGGAGGCCCCGCGGAGCGACGACTGGGAGGAACCCTCATCCACCACCGGATCGCTCACCACGCGTTCGGGCTGGCCGGTCAACGGAGGCGCAGCTTCGCCTTCGCCGGAAGACGAGGCCGGGTCGTTCAACGCACTGATCAGCACCAGAGCATCGAGCGGGGAGACGATCCCGTCATCGTTGACATCATACCGGTCGTCCCCCGGTTCTCCTTCGCCCGATCCACCACCGCTGTTGAGGTAGTTGATCACAAGCAACACGTCGAGCGGTGACAAGATTCCGTCGCCGCTGACATCCAGGTTGCCGCGCGTCCCGCCACCGTTTCCATTGGTGTTCCCCGGACCGGTTTCACCACTCCGAGACGTCGTGCCGGCATCGGCTACGATCACCAACGACGCCGTACCGTAGCTCACTCGGTCCACGGTCGCCGCCGACGGCGGATTGTACAGCAGAATATCGTGCAGTCCCTGCGGAGCATCCGCCGGATCACCGTAGAACATCACAGGTTCACCCTGAGGCGTCGCCTGGACCGCCCTCAGCCCCACCGTGAAGACCTCAATTGCCGATGCCCCGAGCGGATCAAGACCGGTCTGGAATCCACCGACTTCGTCAATCAAGCCGGGCACGGCCGCGGAACCGGACAGCAATGTGTCATACGCGTCCGTGTTGAAGGTGATATCGAAACCAAGCGGATTGTTGGCATCGGGAATCGTGGTGACATAACGACGGTCGAACAAGAGATCCATGTACATCGCCGCCACGCCCGGCTTGGCATCGGCGGGCTGCCGAGTGTCCTGAACACGCACGCGAGCGAAGAACTGGTCCCCCGCCGTCACCTGCGTCACTGGTTGACCCTGATCGTCCACTAGCTCGATCGTAATGGTCACATCCTTGGGTGGCTCCGGTTGTTTGAACACCGTCACCGTAGCCGTGTCAGACTCATTCCCCTTGACGATCTGGTATTGGAACTGGTCGACCGCCGTAAAATTCGGGCCCGGCGTGTAGCGAATCTGGTCGCCCACCTGAACGGCCGTACCAAACTGTGGTGGCGAAATGGCTCCGAGTGTGATTCCATCCGGCAAATCGTTTTCCAGAACGGGAATCACGACAAAGCTGTCCGGCGCGACGTAGGCGACATCGTCGACCGCGACAGGACTGGTAAAGGTCGCCTGCACAAAGACCGTCACATCGGCGGTACTGAATTCGCCCGAATTGTCCGAAATCGTGTACTGGAAGGTGACTACCGGCGGACTGAAGAAGTTGGGAAGCGGCGAATAAATCAGCGTTTGCTTGTCGTCCGAAATCGTCAGCGTCCCGCCCTGGTCGGGTGCCGTCACCGAGGCGATGAAGAGCCCACCCTTCGAACTGGCGAAGTCGTTGTCCAGGACATCCAGCGTATTGAAGGTGCTTCCCTGGGCGACCGTAAACGAATCAGGGACAGCCGTCGGTGCGTCAGGCACGATCGTGATCTGATAGTCCTCGACTTCGCCCGCCATCGCGGCGCCGTCCGGACCGATGCCCCGTTCGTAGCCGTATCGGAACCGAGCGAACGTCTGTCCCACCTGTGCATCGTCGGGAATCGTCACTTGCAGCGAATGGACTCCTTCGGCCAACGCCAAGTCCTTGAACACCTGCTCGCCCGGATCGTTCCAGTCCCCGTCCGCGTTAAAATCGATCCACCCCTGGAGCACGCCTGCGGGGCTCGTCCCCGTACTGACTCGAACGTCGATGCTGACCGTCTGACCAACATACAACTGATTCGGGAAACTGACTCCGTCTTCGTCATCGAGATTGTTGTTGTCGTCGCCCAGCGCACTGTCATCGGGAAGAGCGTTCGGTTCCGTATCCACCAACGTTCCTAGGCCGAAACCACGCAGGAAGCCGGCCGAGGCCGAGGCCGGATAGGGCGCTGGAGCATCGCCGTAGTCAATCGCCACCTGATTACCGAAGTTGATATCGGTGATCACATCGCCCGGCTTCACATCTACCTGTTGATACTCGGGCACACCCGGAGCCGTCTGACGCCACCCCGGCGACAACACTTCCCGCACATTGATGGTGGCTGCGGGCACGCCCGTCAAACGGTAGCGCCCTTGAGCATCCGTAATGGCCGCAGGTTCACCCAGCGCAATCGAGCCGGACTGGTCCAGGTCTGCATAGATATAGACACCGGCAATACCCGGTTCTCCGGGATCCTGCACGCCATTGCCGTTGAGGTCATTGAACTTGATGCCGGAAATCTCACCCGGACGACCTCGGAAACCGAAATCGAGGTTCTCGAAATCCTCTCCTCGCACTTCGATCGTCACTGAATGAGATCCATCCCCGCCGGGGAACGTCTGGTCGTACTGCGGCAAAGGCTCTACGCGGACCGAGTACGTACCCGGATCGAGGAACTCGGACATGGCCCACACACCGTTGTTGCCCGAAACGGTGCTCGGTTCGCCCGTATCGAAGATCTTGTTGTTGTTCAAGTCGATATAGACGGTCCACCCTGACAAGCCCGATTCCATCGTATCTTGTTGGCCGTCGCCGTCGACATCCGCCCACACGCGCCCCGAAAGTGTCGAGAGCTTCAAGAGCTTGGCCGATTCCCAAATGTTCAACCTGGCTCCCGTCGCAATCCATCCTTCAAGCGACGGCAGCGGATCGGCTCCCCGGTAAATCAAATCGATCGTCTCATCCACCGTCAACTCCGGTGCGATCGATTTGAGATAGGCGACGGCTCCGGCTACCTGAGGCGACGCCATCGACGTGCCTTGGAACACATCATATCCGTCGTTAAGCACCGTGCTGGTGATATCGACGCCCGGCGCACCGATATCTACCGTCGTCACACCATAGTTCGAAAAGATAGCCAGATCGTCGGCGGGATCGGTCGCCGCAACTGAAATCAACCCGTCAATCGGGAACCCGGAGGGGACGTCGGGAATCGCATCATTGTTTTGATTGTCGTTCCCGGCGGCGGCAACCTGAATGATCTCCCAACTGATGGCATCCTCGAATGCGGATTGCAGCACGTCACTGATACCGGAAAAACCCCAACTGTGATTGGCGGCTACGAGGTTCACCCCGTAGTCCTTCTTCATCATGATCGTGTAATTGATCCCCTCGATAGCCGCGCTGACCGCATCCACGTCTCCATCGAGAATTCGGATCGCCATGATGCTGGTATCCCAGTTCACGCCGGCGACCCCTAGGCCGTTATTGCCCACCGCACCGGCGATTCCGGCGACGTGTGTCCCATGGCCGTCTTCATCCATCGGGTCCGGATCTTGATCCGCAAAGTCGTAGCCGTAAATGTCATCGATGTAGCCGTTGCCGTCATCATCCCGTCCGTTGGGGATTTCACCGGGGTTTCGCCACATATTCGGGAACAAGTCCTCGTGCTCGTAATTCACGCCCGTATCGAAAATGGCGATCACCGTGTCGCTCGAACCCGTACCAAACTGCTCCCATGCCTCAGGAGCGTCGATGTCCGCATCGGCAACTCCCCCGATCACACCGGGGTTACTACCGGTGTTATTCTTGTCCCATTGCTGTCCAAAAAGTGTGTCGTTGGGGAATAGCTGTCGCTTCTGGATCACGCTGTTGGGTTCGGCAACGTCGACGCGGTCGTCCTGGCGCAACTGAAGCAGTGCCGTCGGAACACCGACATCATCGGGTAGCCCCAGCAGGGCCGAGTTTACATAGCGGTACTCTTTCTTGATCTCCAATCCGAGGTCATCCACTAATGCCTGCTTTTCCGCCTCGGTGATGCCGTCCCGGAATCGAATCAATACTTCACCCGGCACGAAACCGCCATCGCTCTCTCCCTCCGCCGGCGGCAAACCGAACTCGTCCACGCCGGCCAGCAACCGCCGAGTCTCCAACAACTCCATTTGCATCCCACGCCGGTGACCACCCAGCCGACGAACCCGGTTCCTGCGTCGCAACTTCTTACTGAGCTTCGATTTCACGTCGCAAACCCTCTTGAGAGTGACAATGGCGTTGGGAGGTTTGGAGTCGGCGACCCCCTGGCAGCGGCCGCCCATATTCTCAGGAAAGAACCGACCCCAAGCCGGCGCGAGCGCCGACAGGTTACAATTACGTTAATTGGAGCCTTCTTTTTTTTCCAGCTTTTTGCGCCTACCCAACCCGCGAGAACGTCCCGACTGGCTGGGGCGAACGGGCGAATTTCCCCCATTCGGGAGAAGCGGCACAATGTCTAGAAGACTAAGACTCGATTCTAATCGCCCATCCGGTCCTGTCAAACAGTTTGAGGCGTCGGAGGCGGAGTAAGATGAAGAGTTCCGCCAAGAAAAGGCCTCCAAGCCGGCACGGGTACCCGATCGCCCCAATGGCTCACCAAGCCCCAACGACGTCCTCCCGCTCAGCAGTAAGACGAACCTGCCGGAATCGGCCCACAGAAAAAAAAACAGCCCGGCGGCTAGACCGCCAGGCCGTTTGCGTGATCCACCAGAGCCCGTCTGTCCGGTTGCAAGCGGCAAGGGCTGCCCTACCAAATCCACTCGAAACCAAGAAAGCCGCCGTGATAGAAGGCGTCGCCGTTGTCGTTGATCCCGACCGTCCGCTGCCCCGCGACAAAGGGCGGCCCGGAGTTGAAGTTCTCGATGGCCAGCGCCACGCCGTCGACATAAAGGAACTCATAGCCGGCGCGGAACGTCCACCGATGGGAGATCCGCCAAATCGCCTCGAGTTGAGCTTCACCGAGGAAGGCGACGCTGCGCGACTTCGCCGACTCGATGACCGGGTTCGCAATGGACGTGGCCACAATGGTCGACCCCTGCTTGGCCCGGTTGCCGTAGATTCCCACCTTCGCTTCACCGCCAACCCGGAGGCCGGGGATGATCGTCAGCCAACCGTCGCCTCCCACTTGAAACCCGATCAGGGCGTTGTACGTGTTGATCTGATAATTCGTCGACCCAGCGCGCCCGGTGATCCGGTGTTCGAAGCCTTCGCTCAACTCGAAGAACCTCGCTCCATAAACCCACGAACCCTGCACCCGCGGATTGGGAGCCATCCAGCGTTGGCGGTAGTTCATTTCCACCGAATGAAATGTCGTGCCGTAAGAGATTGATGCGAACGTCGCCCCGTCCGAATCGTCGAATCCGTTGAAGGGTGACGTTCCGAAGTTGCTGAAGGCGGAAAAGAGATTGCCACCCGCGTCGGTCACCTCAGCTCGCGCATCCCAGTTGAACGTCCCCATATAATGGGCTTCCAGAGCGTTGCCGTTGCCGATCTGGATCGCTCCGCCGACTCGAAAACCATACTCATCGTTGAAACTCATCGAATCGCTGCTCAGCGCGATCGGTCCGGCGATCCCCGAGCTCATGAAGTTCACCAATCGCGAGACTTCGTCCCTCTCCAAGTAGAGCACGTCGGCATAAATGTCATACCAACGCGGTTCCGCGATACCGCCAGCTCCATAAGGCAATAGCCACCGGAGGATCCGCATGTCGAAGTCTTCCGAAGCCGGATCGCCCATGCAAAGCGGGCATCCCATGCCGCCGCAGTTCGGGCACGCCCCCATCACCGGCCCCTCTCCCATCTCGGGACCTGCTGGACCCCCTTGAGGCCCTGCCATGTAGCCCGCCGGAACAACCGGCATACCCATCGGCCCAGGCAACATGGCTCCTGGAGGCATCATCGCTGCCATCGGTGACGCCCCAACCGCCCCGTAAGGACTCGGCGGCGCGTAGGGACTGGCGGGAACCGGGCCCACAGTCACACCTGGCGGCACAGGGTAAGCAGGAGGCACCATTCCCTGAGGCGCCGGGTAGGGATAGCCCTGACCGAACGTCACCGAACTGAGGGCCATGACCAGCGCCGTTGCCAGTCCGGACCACAACCACGACCTCTGCGTTCTCATGGGTTCCTTCTCCGCGGCACGAATCCTCGGTCGACCCGGCCTAACAGGGGACCACCCACGCCAGGGGGTAGCCCGGTCTGTGCCTTCCTATCGAACTGCTTAATCGAGCCAGCCCATCCGAGCCGACGAACTGGCGATCTCGTCACCAAATATCGGTTCAGCGCAATAGACAGAACCAACAACTCCGGTTCTCTCGTCACACTCCCCTTCATCGGCAAAGTCCGCCTCGCAGTCCTGCCTTTTCCGCCAAAAATTCCTCGCCCCTTGCCACCCTCGGCCCGGCCAGCCGCGTCTACGAAGACGGCCAACCCTTGAATTCACACCGGAAAACGGCCACAATCACAGTGCAACAGTCGACGCCCTTCCCTGCCGACGGCACGCCTACGCCCATGCCCAACGCGCCATCTCTGCCAACCGTCGAGGACTTCCTCAAACTGCTCGCGTCCAGCGGCATCCTCCCGGAGTCCGACCTCGAAACCGCGCGCGAAGTAGCCTCCCGATGCCATCCGGCCGATTCCAAAAGCCTCGCTCGAACCCTCGTCGAGGAAGGCATCCTCACAGCATGGCAAGCTCGGCGACTCCTTGCCGGGATTACCCAGTTTCACATCGCCAACTATGTGCTCGTTGATCAGCTCTCAGCTTCTTCGTTGGGCCGAGTCCTGCAGGCGCGTCACCAATCGCTCGAGCGCAAAGTCGCCATCCGCGTCTTTCACCGCGAACTCACCCAGGATCCTAAGATCCGCCATGAACTGCTCGAGGAATGCCGACAAGCCGCCTCCCTCGACCACCGCAACCTGGTCCACATTTTTGACGTGGGACAGGAACGGGGCCATGTCTACCTGGTAATGGAATACACGCCCGCACGACATCTCGGCCAGAAGGTGGCCGAAGATGGTCCCATGGGGTTCGTCACCACGATCGACATCCTCCGCCAAGTCGCCGCCGCCGTGGGCCATCTCCACGACCGCGGAGTCGTCCATGGCGACCTGCGCCCAGAAAACGTATTGTGCGATGACGAGCAGCGGATCAAGGTTGTGGGGCTCGGGGGACGCACGCTGCGCGATCGCGTCGAAGACGACGCTGACACGCGAATCAGTAGCGCCGAGTCTTGGGAGACATCAGACGACGCGGAAGTTCTGGGAACCCTCGGCGCCTTCGCCGCTCCCGAGCAACTCCAGGGAGACCAACCCACCACCCGGAGCGATGTCTACTCGCTGGGATGCCTCGCCTACTTCCTCCTCACCGGCCGGAGTCCCGAGACAGACCGGAGCCAACGCGCCCCGTTGGCTCAAATTCGCCCAGACACTCCACGTGGCTTGGTCCGCGTGGTCGAACGCATGATGGCGCGGCGCCCCGCGGAACGGTACCGAGACGCCACGATCGTGCACGAAATCCTCACCGACCTGCGCGAAGAGGCCCAAGATTCACCCCCCGATCCAACGCCAGCCGTCCGGCGTCTCCACCGCCGGAAGAAAAAAGAGCCGTCAGCCGCCGCCGCGGGGGACGCCGGGCCTCTTAGCAACGAACCCAGTGCGTCTGCCGGAAACGGTCGGAAACTCCTTGTAGCGGGAATGGCCGCTCTCGTCCTCCTGGCCGCTCTCGCCGGCGTCGCTTGGCTAGTGTGGGGAGGTGGCAAGAGCGAGGACGCCGCGGTCGCCACCTCAACAGTCGGCACGGCAGGGGGAACCGCCGGGGGCACAGTCACTCCCGATGCGGATACGTCCCCTTCCCCCTCCCCCGAGGCCTCGTCAGGCGAACGCGAGCCGCCGACTGCATCCGGCGATCCCGCTGAGGCCAACGGTTCCACGGAGGAACCTTCCGACCCGGCCGAACCAGACGTGACCACGACGGGAGAGACTCGAGCCGCCGGAGCCGTGGCCGCGCCCAAGCTGGACGGAGAGAAAGACGCATCCACCCCCGAAAACTCCGCTGCCGCGCCGGACAGGCCCACGCCGGACGGAAAACAGCAGGACGGTTCCCCCGGCAAGCCTAACCCGATGCCGACCTCGACCCAACCGGACAACCATGCGAAGTCCCCCTCTCGCCAGCCCGATGCCGATTCCCCGACCCAACCCCAGCCCACCGGTCCCAAGCCTCCACCGCAGAAGAAAAAGTCGCCTCAAGAGAAAAAGAAACCGACCAAGAAGCCCTCGCCCTTCGCCAAACTGCCACCCGCAGTGCCGCTTCCGGAACCGGGAGACTCGCTTGAGCCGACTATTTTGGGCAATGTAACCCTTGAGCCCCGTGCCGTGGTCCTCGCATTGCTGCTTGGCGGAAACCAAATCCTAAAGTCGGGAGAGAAGTTCGAACTGAAGGGAGCCCAAGGAGGCTTGGCACCGAGGACATGGACGGTCTTCCACGTCAAAGGAACCAACCGAACTCCTATCGCCACGTTCGACATCACCGACGGTCAGTTACGGTTTCGGTGGGAGCCCGCGGCCGAGTCCCTCAGGCAAGCTCGACAACTCGCCAATACGCTATTGTCCCTCAGCAGTAGCGGCCACATCCACAAGATGGCTCTGCGGCACCCTCAAAAGGCGCCTCCCTTGACCATCGATCTGAATCGTTCCTCTTCGAGTCGCTTCCGCATAGCGGCCCTTCCCAATCCTTTGACCCTCTTTCTGGAAATCGACCATCTCTCCGAAGGCCTTCCCGAGGTGGTCTTCGACCCGGGCAAATCGATCCCCCTCGCCCGCAAAAGTCTCCGAATCCGTTTTGGCAAGAAAGAGGAACCGAGCCTCTTTTTCTTGGAACTGTCGGTGCGCGCTTCGCGAAACAATGTTTCTGTCACTCTCAAGCCCTATTTCCAAACCGACCCGAACAATGCCAGCAGCGCCCAGCCCATCACGGCTCGCGAAGTCGCCGGCCTCGTCAAACAACTCGAACAGACGCAACAACAATTGGCTGCTCGGATCCAACAGTTCAAGAAATACCAGGGCGATCTCAAGAAAGCACGCCTCCCCGAACGTAAACTGCGAGAACAGTCGGCTCTCGCCGCTCAGCGACTCAATTTGGCGCAACAACAATTGCAACAGATCGCCAGCCAGTTGGCCGGACTGCAGAAACTGAGCGAGCTGCAAGAGGCGATTGGTGACAAGGGCCGCATTTACATTCGCCTTTACAGGAAGGTCGGGGAAGACCGAATCCCCATCCTCGAAAGTTCCGACGACGCGTCGGAGTAGCCGACAAGGGGTGCTGGCAGTGGCGACATCGTCCCGACCGTGGTTCTTCGGCCGCACGCGAGCCCTCACGCGGCAGATCGACGAGTACCTCGATTCGATCTCGCAGGCTGCCGTCGTCTTCCACCGGGGCGTCGAAAAATACTTGCGAGAAGATGAAAGCGACTTCCAAACGCGGCTGCATCAGTTGGCCGAACTGGAACACGCCGGCGATGCCCTCAAGCGGCACATCCAGACCGAAATCTACACGGAAATGCTGATCCCCGAATCGCGTGGCGACGTCCTCCATTTGATCTGGCATCTCGATGAGGTCCTGGACAACCTCAAGCGCAAACTCCAAATGCTCGACCTGACTCGCCCGCGGTTCCGTCCCGAATGGCACGAGGGGCTGATGGAACTGGTTCAAGCCGTCCAGGATACCATCGATGCGACCGTCGCCGGAGCGAGAAACTACTTCCGTGACGTGCGTTCGGTCCGCGACCATGTGCAGCAGGCGATCTTTTTCGAAAGCGAGTCGGATCGCGTCGAACAGCGGTTACTGCGGTCGATCTACACATCGGATCTCGATGGCTTCGACAAACTCGTCCTGCGTGAAGCCGTGGAAGCCACGAGCTACATCGCGAATCTCGCCGAGGACGCCGCCGACCACCTGTTGATCTACGCGATCAAACGCACGATGTGACCTGCGACTCTCCCCGATCATGGCCGGCATCCTTTTCTTTCTCAGCAGCGGACTCTTCCTCGGGTGGTCGCTCGGTGCCAATGACGCCGCCAACGTCTTCGGAACGGCCGTCGCCAGCCGCATGATCCGTTTTTCCACCGCCGCTCTTGTTGGTTCGTGCTGTGTGGTACTCGGGGCCGTCACCGCCGGCTCGGGAGCCGCCGAAGGGCTCACGAAGGTCGCCGACGTCGACGCGATCGCCGGTGCCTTCACCGTCGCTCTAAGCGCTGCAGTCACGGTGGCCTGGATGACGCGAGCCGGACTTCCGGTTTCGACCTCCCAAGCCATCATCGGCGCTCTGGTCGGCTGGAATCTTTTCGCCGGCAAAGCACCGAACCTCCATGAGCTCGCCCGTGTCGCCTCGACGTGGGTCGGTTGCCCGATCCTGGCCGCCCTCTTCGCGTGGGTCCTCTACCACGTCACCGCCCTGGTCATTCGCCTGCTCCGCCTCCACTTGCTGTGGCAAGATCAGCTCCTGCGACTTGGACTACTCCTGGCCGGTGCTTTCGGAGCTTACAGCCTGGGCGCCAACAACATCGGCAACGTCATGGGGCCCTTCCTGACCTCGGCTCCTTTCGCCCCGCTGCGCATCGGCTCGGTCGAACTCCTCGACGCTCGTCAAATCCTCTTCCTCATCGGGGCTCTCGCGATCGCCGTCGGCATCGTCACGTACTCGCAACGCGTCATGATCGTCGTCGGTCGCCAACTTCTCCCCCTCAACCCGGTCGCGGCATGGGTCGTCGTCGTCGCTCACTCCCTCGTGCTCCTCATCTTCTCCAGTCCCGCTCTGAACGACTTCCTCGCCTCGTATCAACTCCCTCCTATTCCGCTCATCCCCGTCTCCAGCTCCCAAGCGATCGTCGGAGCGGTCCTGGGAGTGGCACTCGCGCAGGCTCGAGGCAAGGCGGTGCGCCAGTTCCGCTGGTCGAAGCTGGCAGGAATCGCCGTCGGCTGGGTCGCCACGCCGATCGCCGCCGGCATCCTCGGATACGTCCTCCTCTTCATCGTACAAAACATCTTCCACGAACCCGTCTACGGAGCGACTCCGTAGCCGAAGCGTGTCAGCGTTCACCAGGTCAGTCACCTCTGTTACAATCCTTGGCATGGCGGGCACGCGCCCCCTCTGACGCGACAACGTTCAACGCACGATGTATTCTGCTGCGCTGGACGCCGACGAAGCAGTGTTCGTTGCTCCAAAGCCTGTACTGACGGGCCGTGACATCGAGAAGGTTTCGTTCTTCAAGGACGAGACGGGTCGACCAGCGGTTGGATTTACGTTGACGGATGAAGGAAGTCCCAAGATGTGGAAGGCGACATCACAGAATAATATCGGAAAGCGGCTGGCAATCTTGCTTGATGGAAAAGTCGTCTCCGCACCGATCATCAGATCAGGAATCAAGAAGGAAGGGGTTATTTCTGGAAAATTTGACAACGAAGACCTGTCGAGATTCTTTACCGCTATCGTTCTACGCAGCGCCTCGCAGAAGGACTGACGAACGTACCTGGAGTTCGGGTCTGGGATCAGGCTCCCAGCCGCTTTCGCCAGGCGTCGAGAATCACAGCGGTGCTGCTGGTCCCCAACCGCGTCGCACCGAGCCGGCGATACGTCAAGGCGGTTTCCAGATCGCGAATGCCTCCCGAGGCCTTCACACCAATCGCCTCGTCGCAAAGCTGCCGCATCTGTGTCACCGCCTCGGCTGTCGCGCCCCCGCCGCCAAATCCCGTCGAAGTCTTCACGTAGTCCGGACGCACGCGGTTGCAGATCGCACAGAGCCTCGCCACCTCGTCGTCGGTCAGCTCGGCCGACTCGAAAATGACCTTCACCAGGCCTCCCACCTTTCTCACCACGCCCACGACTGCATCGATCTCCCTCTCGACCTCGTCCCACGCTCCACTCTTGATCAGCGAACGGTTGACGACCGCATCCAATTCGACCGCTCCCTCGCCGGCCGCCCACTGCACCTCGTAGACCTTCGCCCCAATCGCCGTCGTGCCATGGGGAAACCCGATCACCGTGCTGAGAGCCACACCGTGATCGCCCCCTTCCAAGTCGCGCAGGATCTTTGCGGCTCGAGGCACAAAGTAGGGGAGCAAACAAATCGAGGCCACGCGGTACGAGACCGCCAAGCGGCAACCCTCGACCAGTTCTTCCCACGTCGCCGTAGGACGCAAGACGGCGTGGTCGATCATCCGGGCTAACGAAGCGTAATCGTCGGACATTTTGAGGTGTCAGGTGTGAGGTGTGACAGGTAAACCGTCCTATAGGTCCTATCCCGTCGTATAAGTCCTATATGTCTTCTACGTCCTATGGGCACGGCGCAATCTCGGCAAGATGAGCGGGCTTCCTCTTCCGAACGCCTTGTACCTCGGTCGAACATCCGACCGCCGCTATGATACACTAAAGAACGCAACGCATACACGTCGAGGCGTGCGAGAGCTGCCCCGTGGCCCAACCAATACCGTGAAAATTTCCACCATTCCCCACCTGTATCGGAACTTGCGCCGCGGCACCGAGATCCTCTCGGTGCTCAGCAAGTATGGATTGGCCGACTGGCTGAGCCGGCTGAACGTCGAGTTCTTCAAGGACCAGCTCAAGGACCGCGGCGAAGGAATCGCCATCGCGCGGCAGCCCCCGCAAACCCGCATCCGACTGGCCCTCAGCGATCTGGGGCCCACCTTTATCAAAGTTGGACAAATCCTCAGTACGCGTCCCGACCTCGTCGGTGCTCAACTCGCCGAAGAACTCAAGAAGCTGCGCGACCAGGTCTGTCCCGATCCGCCCGATCGCGTTCGAGAAACAGTCGAACGCGAGTTGGGGCAGCCCATCGAACAGCTCTTCGCCTCGTTTGACCTCGAGGCCGAAGCAGCCGCCTCGATCGGACAAGTCCACCGAGCGCGTCTCAAGACGGGACAACCCGTGGCGGTCAAAGTTCAACGAGCGGGCATTGATCGCGTCGTCCGCGAAGATCTCGAAGTCATGATCGGCCTGGCGCAGCTTGCGGAGAAGATCCCTGAATTCGCCCCGTATCGTCCGGTCGAAACGGTCAGCGAAGTGGCGCGTCTGATCCGCCGGGAGCTCGACTTCGGAGCCGAAGAACGCAACTTGCTCCAGTTCATCTCCCTCTTCGAAAATGAACTGCACGTCAAGATTCCCCAGCCCTTTTCCGACTTCTGTACGCCCAAGATCCTCACGATGGAGTGGATCGAGGGAACAAAGGTGGATCAGGTGGATCAACTTCGTGCTACCGGAATCGACACCGAATTGTTGGCCGAACGAGGCGCCCGGATCTACTTGAGGATGATCTTCGAGCACGGATTTTTTCACGCCGACCCCCACCCGGCCAACATCTTGATCCTCCCGAACGAAACCATCGCGCTACTCGATTTCGGACTCGTCGGGCGACTCGATGAAGAACTCCGGCACGACATGGAGCGGTTGTTGCTCGCAATCACCCGTAACGACGTCGCTCAGCTCAAGAGCGTTATCAAAAAAATCGGTCAGCTCCCCAAGTCGCTAGACGAGGCGGCCTTGAGTCAAGATCTGGCCGATTTCGTCGGCATGGTCGGGAGCGTGCCGGTGACAGAAATCGACGTGGGGCGCGCGTTGACCGACATGACGGAGATCATTCGCCGTTATCGCATCCGCCTCCCGTCGCAAATCGCGCTGTTGATCAAGACCCTCGTCACACTCGAAGGGACGGCCGAACTTTTGGCGCCCCACTTCAGCTTGATGGAAGTCATCCAGCGCTACCAACGGCGACTGTGGCGCCAGCGGCTCAATCCGAAGCGCCAGTGGCGCCGATTGCGGCAGATCGCCTATGAGTTCGAACGTGTTCTCGAGGTCGTGCCTCGTCGGATGGTTGAAATCCTCGAAGAAGTCCAAGCGGGGAAGTTCGACGTCCACCTCGACCACCGGGGACTCGAACCATCGGTCAACCGACTCGTCTACGGCATGCTCACCAGCGCCCTGTTCCTGGGGTCCTCCTGGATCCTCGCTGCCAAAGTCCCCCCGCTCCTTTTCCACGAAAAGCCCTGGATGGGAATGCAAGATCTATCGCTGTTGGGCATAGCCGGCTGTCTGGCCAGCTTCTTGTTGGGGTGGCGCGTTCTGCGAGCGATCCGCAAATCGGGAAGACTCGACCGCCACGAGTGAACGAGAGCCCTCGGAAACCGATGCGCCGGTCAAGGTGACTCCGGGTGCTCAGGTCGCCGAGGGGCCGAGCCTGTCGAGGACCTTCGGCCCGTCAAGGTGGCGAACGCACCGCCGATCGAGCGAGCCCAGGGACTGAGATCACCGGCGACCGTCGCCGCCACTTCGTCGGCCCCTTCGAGTCTTCCTCGAGCCATGCTGACGAGCTCGCGTGTGGCTCCCGGCGGCAAGGAACCTTGGGGCTCCTCACCGGCCACCAACGCCTCAGTGGACTGGTCCACCTCTGCGGCTGTACGCTGCGTCATGCTCCGAGGGTTTCCTGTGCCGCGTGGCGCCGGCTGCCGAAACACGCCGACCGAGATTAGCAGCACGGCCGCTCCGGCAATCGCCAACCACGGAGCGCAGCGCGCGCCCCACTTGAGGCGCCGCGAGAAATCAGCGCGGTCCGTAGCAACGCCACGAACGAGTCGCGCTGTCACGAGCTCTGAGAAATCGACCGATGCCGACTCACCATCGTCGCCGAGATACTCGGCCACTTCTTCTTCCCAGCGAAGCACCTTCCGGCAGTGGCTACAGACCGATGCGTGCGCCAGCAACGCCCGGTCGTGTGAGGGAATCGCCCGCCGATCGAGCAAACCCTGCAGCCGCTCCTCGAATTGCTCACACCGCATGAGATACGCGCTCCAGCATTTCGCGACTGGCCAGCCACTCCCACAACTGCTTCCGGGCTCGATGGATCCACACCCGTACCGTCCCGATCGGACACTCCAAAACGTCCGCAATCTCCTGGTAACTCAGCTCGTTGGTGTGAAACAGCACGAGGGCCATCCGGTATTCGGGCCGGAGCTGTTCAAGCCCCAATGCGATTTCCTCCCGCCACGCATCGACCTCTTCAGCGCGGGTCCCCGCACACGGCACATCACGCAGCGGCCACGTCACGCCGCGCTTCGCCCGCCGAGCCATCAACGTGCGGCATCGGTTGGCCGCGATGGCCAGAAGCCACGGTTCAAAACGACGCCGATCATCCCACCGATGGAGGCTGCGGACCATGCGCAACAACGTCTCCTGTGCAGCATCTTCGGCATCTTGGCGGTGCCGCAGGATCTTGAGGCAAAATCCGAAGACGCGGTCTTGATATCGACGAACGAGCGCCCGCGTCGCCTCCTCGTCACCCCGCAAACAGCGCTGCACCAACTGGCGGACTTCGATCCGATCCGGAGTTACGACCATCTCACCACCATCAAAGAAAGGCTGGGACGTTCAGGCAACAGAAACGGGCCTCTGCTACACCGCCGCTTTATTCGGCACCAAGCCCCGTTTCTTGGCGAGTTCGCCCCGCAGCACCGCCCGAGCATCAAGTCGGACCTCGCTCGTGCCTCAAGCAATGCCTCCTACGGTGCCCACCCAGCCCCACTCACCGCCGACTGAAAAACTTCCGCAGCGTCTCCGCTGCCGCTTCCCGGGAATCACTCCCAGCCAGTGGCTTCTTCTTGGGAAGTCGCTGAGCCTTCTGAGCCCCCCCATCCTTGCGCTTCCACACTCCCGAACTCGAGTCAGAAGACTGCTTCGTCTCCAAGTTACCCAGCTCGGCCGCCGTTTCGGAATCGAGCTGCTGGGTTTCCTCAAGCTTGAACACACGAGAATCGACGGACTGAGTCAATCCTTCCGCATCCACCGGCCCTTCCAACCAACTCGTGATTTCGTCCTCGTCATCCATGGCGTTCTGAGCGGCTCGTACTACCGCTTCGGAAACGTCCTTCACTTGAGGCCGCTTCGCAGAAAGTGACTCGATCAGCACTTCGAAACGCAATGGTCCGACCTGGAGGTGGTCGCCCGGTTGCAAAACGATCGACCCCTCGACGCGCTCCCCATTTACATACGTGCCGTTCTTGCTCCCGAAGTCTTGCAATACGACACGTTGCTCTTCAATGATCAAGGCACAATGCTGGCGACTGACCACGTCGCTGGCGGGCCGCAAGTGACACTGTTCACCGCGACCCACTAAAAACTGTGGCACGGGAACGCGAATCTCCTTGCCCGCATGGGCGCCGCATAGGACCTTGAGTCGTACTTGCATCGGTCGTCCTTCTTCTACCAAGCCACCGGCCGCATCACCATCAGCGTCTCAGGCTCCGGCCACCCCTATTCGTTGTTCAGCCGTCTATCCCAAGTCGCCGAAACGACGTGCCTCGACGTGTCTCTGTTCCCGTCTTTCCAGCCTCGCCCACCGAGGCCACACCTCTCGACTTCCTTTGCCGGGAAGCATATGACACATACATGTCACTCACCGGCACCTGGGTCCGATGCCTCTCTCCCATTCCGAAACACCACCAACAGCCCGAATGATAAGGCTGCCCAACTTCCCCGTCATGCCCCTTTTCGCCCTCGGTTTCGAAGTTTGGTGCAACTTCGAGCGGAACTTTACCCTACTTGAAAAAGGGACTTATGTCAATGACCGCCGAAGTGCCATCGCGATCTGCCCCCATGCATTACCGCCGAAGATTCCACCGAATCGAACCATATTTCTCACGTCTCAATTTATCGGCTATCCGCAGCTCCCACTCCCCCAGTTTCGAAGGAACCAAGCGACAACCCAACGCCTGTGCCAAATGCCCCCCCCAAGAGGATCCCATTTCCCTCGAGTTGCCACTCCACCCTTCTAGATCGGCTACCCCCGGAAGTTCCGGGGCATAGTCTGAAGCGCGCCACAGCAAGCTTCCATGCTGCCACAAGGCATAACGATTGCGCCGTTGGGCACTTCCGAGCACTTTGTGAGGTCCGATCAATCCGTCGCCCGGTGATCGTCGCTGGAAACAGAGATAAGGAAACCCGCGGTCTCGGGATCTTGTCTTGGGTCCGTCCCATAGCGTCAATCGGCAACCACGTCGCGTCAGCACTTCCTGAAAGACCTGGTGGACCAACCGATACATCTTGCCCGCCACGGTCGCCGGCGCCGCCGCGCCCTGCAGGGGCCACACGAGGCAATAAGTCAACTCGCAGTCGTGCACAATCGCGCCTCCCCCGGTGGCGCGCCGCACCCACGGCGCTTCCGAGCTGCGAGGATGCGTCTCCCGCGTCGACGCTGCCTGAAAATAGCCTAAACTCACCGTAGCCGGCATCCAGCCATAAAGCCGCAGCACAGGCACGCGCTCTTCACCGGCCACGTGCCATAGCGCCTCGTCGACGGCCATGTTCCACGCGCCGTCAGCCGAACCATCGAGCACCAGACGCAAGAGTGTCATCGCTGCGCATCGCCGGTTGCATCTCGAGTCGGCTCCCACTTGAGCACCGGTTGCCGCGCTGCGCGCACTTCGTCCGGGCGGCTGATCCAGGTCGTGTGAGGCGCCTCGCGCAAAAGCTCCGCCGGCTCATCGGTGATGCGAAAGAGTGTCTGAGCAAACGCGTCAAGCGTCTCGCGACTCTCCGTTTCGGTCGGTTCGATCATCATCGCCTCGGGCACCGTCAGTGGAAAATAAACGGTCGGCGCGTGGAAACCGAAGTCTAAGAGCCGCTTGGCCACGTCCATCGCTGGCTGCTTGAGTCCCTTCTGTTGCTTCAGCGGCGTGGCCGAAGCCACAAACTCATGCATGCACCGGTCACCTTGCGGCACCGGCAGAAAGTGCTTCACGCGGCTGAGGAGATAGTTGGCATTGAGCACGGCGTGTTCGGCGACGCGACGCAGCCCTTCGCCTCCATAAGACAAGATGTAGCAGTAGGCTCGCACGAGCACGCCGACGTTTCCGAAAAAGCTGCGGACGCGTCCGATCGACCGCTCGCTCGAATGCTCCAACCAATACCTCTCCCCGTCCGAACGGACGATCGGCCGAGGCAAATACGGGTCGAGTTCCCTTGTGACACAAATGGGTCCGGCCCCCGGCCCTCCGCCCCCATGGGGACCGCTGAAGGTCTTGTGGGGATTGAAGTGCATCATGTCCGCGCCGAAATCTCCCGGCCGCGTCTTTCCAAGGATGGCGTTCATGTTGGCGCCGTCGAGATAGATCAGGCCCCCTCGCTCATGTACCAACTCGGCAATCCTGACAATCTGCCCATCGAAGCGCCCCAAGGTGTTGGGGTTCGTCATCATGAAGACCGCCACGCGCTCGTCGAGCTTCTCCTCGAGATCTTCCAGATCGACAAATCCGTCGGAGGTACTCCGCACGGTGATCGCCTGCATGCCCGCCATCTTGGCACTGGCCGGATTCGTTCCATGGGCGCTGTCGGGCACGAGGACACGAGGTCGCTCTTCTCCGCGGTTCCGAAAGTGGGCTGCCGCCACCATCAGAGCTGTCAGCTCGCCATGCGCCCCGGCCGCCGGTTGCAACGAGACGGCGGGCAGTCCGGAGATCTCCGCCAACATCTCCTGCAATGCGAACAACAGGGCGAGCATCCCCTGCGCCGTCTCGTCGGGCTGATATGGATGCAGATCGACGATGCCAGGCAACGATGCCATCGCCTCGTTCCGCTTGGGGTTGTACTTCATCGTGCACGATCCCAGCGGATAAAAATGCGTGTCGACCGACATGTTGAGTGTCGAGAGGTTCGTGAAATGACGCACGACCTCCGGTTCGGTGACCTCCGGCAACGGCGGGGGCTCCCCGGCCAAATGGCGCGAAGGCACCAATTCCTCCAGTGGCTGCTCGGGCACGTCGCACTCGGGCAACCGGACGGCACGCCTCCCCGGCCGAGACAACTCAAAGATCAATTGCGTGGCTTGTCGATTTCGCATCGTCTCATCTCTGGCTTGGCCTCTCACCGGAGGCCCCACGCCGCGGCGAAGCCTCGTCGGGCTCCCTCCTCCATCCATTCCCATGTCGCTAGCGGTGAAGGGCCGCGGCCCACCGATCGATCTCCGCTCGCGTCCGTTTTTCCGTCACGGCCACCAACATCCCGTCCGCCAGTTCGGGGTACCATGACTCCAGCGGCAACCCAGCCAGGATCCCTTCCTCCCTTGCCTGCTCCAACGCACCCCTCACGTCCCCCTGCCGGTCCCGCACGGCAAACTCCTTGAACGTCGGGCCGGCAAAGAGCAACTCGTAGCGGCCCTCGGCCGTGATCGACTCGCGAGCATACGCGGTCTTCTGCACGCACTGCCTTGCTACTTCCTGCAGACCGCTCGGCCCCATCAGGGACAAATAGACGGCGGCGCGCAGCGCAAAGAGCCCCTGATTGGTGCAGATGTTGCTCGTCGCCTTCTCGCGCCGAATGTGCTGCTCGCGAGTCTGCAACGTCAGTACCCAGCAACGACGGCCCCGTCGATCGACGGTCTGGCCAGAGAGACGCCCAGGTAGCCGCCGCAAGAAGCGCTCACGACAAGCGAGAATCCCCAAGTAGGGCCCACCATACTGCAACGGCGTTCCCAACACCTGCCCTTCGGCCACCGCCAGATCGGCTCCCCACTCCCCGGGCCGGCGCAAAATCCCGAGGCTGATCGGATCAAAGATGTGGACCACCTGCACACCGCGAGCGTGCGCCACCTCGGCGAGCGCCTCGACCTCCTCCAAGCCGCCAAAGAAGTTCGGGTGTTGGACCACCAAGCATGCCGTCTGATCATCCAATTCGGCCGCCACCCTCTCGGGATCGGCCGCTCCCGACTCGCCCCATCCCACCTCCACACAGCGCGCCTTCAGCCCCCGCACATAGGTCGCCACGATCTGACGGTACTCCGGATGCACCGACCGCAACAGGACCACACGACCATACCGCCGCGTTTGGCTCATGGTCATCAAGACGGCTTCCGCCGTCGCCGATCCTCCCTCATACAGGCTCGCGTTACTCACATCCATTCCCGTCAACTGACAAATCAGTGTCTGGTACTCGAATGTGGCCTGTAGGTTCCCCTGGCTCACCTCAGGCTGATAAGGCGTATACGAAGTGTAGAACTCGCTGCGCGAAGCGACATGATTGACCACTTCGGGTATGAAGTGATCATACGCCCCGGCTCCCAAAAAACACGGCACCGAGGATGGTGACACGTTCGTGTCTGCCAACGTCCGCATGTGGCGCTGCAGTTCGAGTTCCCCAAGGGGACCGGGAATCTCGAGAGGACGCTCAAGCCGTACGGCAGGCGGAATCTGCGCAAAGAGATCTTCCACCGAGGCCACACCAATCGCCTCGAGCATCTCCCGCACATCCTCTTCAGTCTCATACAGATACATACCGCCCTACGCCTCGCCCTCACACTGTTTCCGGTATGCTGCATAGTCCATCAGATTCGCCAGAGACGATTCATCGGTAATGCGCACCTTGATCAACCACCCTTCGCCGAATGGATCTTGACTCAGCACCTCGAGGCGATCGGGAAGCCCCTCGTTGACGGCCACCACTTCTCCCGTCACCGGGCTGTAGAGCGGACTGACCGCCTTGACCGACTCCACTTCGCCGAACTCCTCCCCGGCACGCACTTCCGCTCCCACCGATGGTAGCTCCATGAAGGTCAGGTCCGTCAGTTGCTCGACGGCAAAGTCCGTAATCCCCACCGTCGCGACCTTGGCTCCTCCTTCTTCCTCGAGGTGCACCCATTCGTGCGTCTCGTCATACAACAGCGTCTCCGGATCGAAGGTTGCCATGGGAACTCCTCTCTTCAGTTTTTCTATTGGTATTTCTGAACCCCGAGGATGGCGAGCCCTCACGTACGCTCCCGCCGATAAAACGGCAACGCCACGACCTCCACGGGAACCTCGTGACCACGCACATCGACCGACAGTCTCCGACCGACGTCGGCAGAAGCCGACTCCACGTAGGCCATGGCGATCGGAACCTCCAGCGTGGGAGAAAAAGTACCGCTGGTGACCTCGCCCACGGTTCGTCCCCCCTCCAACACCCCACTGTGCTGGCGAGGC
>WFWZ01000386.1 GCA_015490875.1 Planctomycetaceae bacterium | reverse complement strand
GACCTCGATTGGGTGCGGGTCAGCGAGGTGGCGCCGGTTCCGCGAGTGCCGCCTCCTCCGGCCGAGTCGGAACCGGCCGAGGAGCCGGTGTTGTTGGCGTAGTCGTGGCGGTGGACGGTGCTGGAGGCGCGGTAGCTCGGGTGTTCTCGTGAAGCAAGTTGCGTCGGTCTTTCCGTTTCCCATGCAATACAAGAGTCGAACATGACTGAAGGACCTCAGTTCCTCGAGACCCTCAAGGCTCGATTCGGCGACCGTATCCGCGGGGCCAATCTCGAGAACATCGACCCGTGGGTGGAGGTGGCGCCGGAAGCCATTGTCGAGGTCTGTCGGTTTCTGAAAACCGACCCTGATGCTCGCTTTGACATGCTCAATTGCATCAGCGGCGTCGACTATTTCCAGCCTGATCCGGCCAAGGCCAAGCGAGCTTCCTTTGAGCCTCATTTGGAAGTCGTCTATCACCTTTCGAGCACGGTGACCAAGCATACGCTCGTGCTGAAGGTCATGTTGCCTCGCTGGAAAGACGACCAGGAGGGAGTCCTGCCCGAACTCGATTCGGTGGCCTCGGTTTGGCGCGGGGCTGCTTGGCATGAGCGTGAGGTCTACGACTTGATGGGCGTCTGGTTCCGCAATCACCCGGGGCTCAAGCGAATTCTCTTGCCTGAGGACTGGGAGGGTCATCCGCTGCGGAAAGACTACGAATTGCCTTTGGAATACCACGGTATTCGCGGCCGATAACGAAAGGCGCATCGATGGCGACGGCGAATCGCGAGCAGATCATCGAGCTGGATGTGCGGACGGACGAACTGCTGGTCAATATGGGCCCGCAGCATCCGAGCACCCATGGCGTCCTCCGGTTGGTGCTCAAGACCGACGGCGAAATCGTCACGCACGTGGAGCCTCATATCGGGTATCTTCATCGGTGTGCCGAGAAGATCGGGGAGAATCTGACGCCGCGGCAATGGATTCCGTACACCGACCGGATGGACTATCTGGCGGCCATGAACATGAATCTGGGATGGTCGCTGTGTGTGGAAAAGCTGCTGCAATACGAACTCCCGGAGAAGGCGCGACATTTGCGCGTCATCATTGCCGAGTTGGGGCGTATCGCCAGCCACCTCGTCGGCATGGGTGCTTATGGGCTCGATCTGGGGACGTTCAGTCCCTTCTTGTATGCGTTTCGCGAACGCGAAAAGATCCTCAACCTCTTCGAAGAGGCCTGCGGAGCTCGGCTGACCAACAGCTACATCACACCGGGAGGGGCGACCGCTGATTTGCCTCCGGGGTGGCTCGAGAAGTGCGAAGCGTTCTTGGATCAGTTCGAGCCGGTGATTGCCGAGTATCACGCGCTATTGACGACGAACGCCATCTTCATTCAGCGGACGGCCGGGATTGGCGTGATGTCGGCGGAGATGGCGATCGACTACGGCTGCACCGGCCCGGTGCTGCGAGGAAGCGGCGTCGACCATGATTTGCGTCGAGACGGGGAAGAGCGCTACACGGAGATGTATGACGGGTACGCGTTCGAGGTGATTGTGCAGAAGGACGGGCACTATCCTCGCGACCACGACTATCCACCGGTGCCGCCGGAGGCCGTGTTGGGCGACTGCTGGCACCGCTTCTACGTCCGGATGCTCGAGGTCGTCCAGGCGATCGACATCATCCGGCAGGGGATCGAGTTCTACCGGTCGGCCGAGGGTGATTGGGGCCACCCGATCAAGTTGAACACGAAGCTACCCAAAGGGGAAGTCTATCTCGAGACGGAGTGTCCTCGAGGCCAGATGGGGTTCTATCTGGTCAGCGACGGGTCGGCCATCCCTTGGCGAACCCGAGCTCGCAGTAGTTGCTTCTGCAACCTGTCGGTCACCGAGGAGCTCTGCCGCGGCTGCCTCCTGGCCGACGTACCGGCCATTGTCGGGTCGCTTGACATCGTGATGGGTGAGATCGATCGCTAGAGGAGCCTTAAGGGGCGAGTGAAATTGTACGGAGGGGGCTTGTCGGTTCGACGGGGCTTGTGCCATATTTCACACACTTCGACTGAGCCGATTCTCGAGTTTGCAAGCAGCTAGGTGAAGGAATCACGTCGTCGTGGCGGAGTTTTTTGCCCAATACATGCCGGCCGGGGTGGCCTACACGTTGACCGCCCTGATTTCCGCGGCCTTGCTTCTGGGGGTCGTCGGCGTCGGAGCGCTCTTTTTCATCTGGGCGGAGCGCAAAGTGGCCGGGCGCATCCAAGATCGGCTTGGGCCGACGCGGACGGGGGGCAAGTTCGGATGGCTCCAGTCGCTCGCGGACGGTATTAAGCTGCTCACGAAAGAGGACATCGCCCCGGCCGACGCGGACAAGACACTGTTTCGGCTCGCTCCCTACGTCAGTTTGGCTCCTAGTTATGCCGCGCTGTTGGCCTTGCCGTTCGCCGACGGATGGGTCGGTTGGGAGATCAACACGGCGATGTTCTTCCTGCTCGCCGTGCTCGGTCTGGAGGTCTTCGGCGTGATCTTGGCCGGCTATGCTTCCGGCTCGAAGTGGTCGCTCTTCGGTGGCATGCGTCAGGCCGCTCAGGTCGTCTCTTACGAAGTGCCGCTGGGGATGTGCGGCGTCATTCCGGTCTTCCTGTGCGGCACGATGAGTTTGACGACGATCGGCAACATGCAGGCCGGCTGGTTCACCAACTGGCTTATCTTCCATGATCCATTCACGTTTCTCGTGTTCTGGGTTTATTTCACCTGTGCGGTCGCGAGTGTCAATCGAGCGCCGTTCGATTTGGCGGAAGCGGAAAGCGAATTGGTGGCCGGTTTTCATACAGAGTATTCAGGCCTGCGATGGAGTTTCTTCTTCATGGCCGAATACAACTCCATGTTAGTCGTCTCGGGACTGGCGGCGGTGGCCTTTTTTGGAGGCTGGAACGGGCCGGTTCCCATCTTCGCTTCCTGGAAGGCGGCGGGAGGCGGTTGGGAGATCGTGGCCAACTTGGCCGGCTGTATCAACTTCATCATGAAGGCCGTATTGGGTGTGATGTTGATGATCTGGGTGCGTTGGACATTGCCTCGTCTTCGCATCGACCAGGTCATCACGACCTGCTTGAAATACTGCGTGCCGTTGGCCGCATTTTGCTTTGTGGGGGCTCTGTCGTGGCAGTTGTTCGACCTGCCTTCTCCCAATGATTGGGTTCCCGCCGAGCGTGCTGGGCGAGCGGCGGTGCGCGAGCCTTGGGCGCGCGGTACGACGGGATCGACTCAGTCCTCAGCTGGCACGTCCGCTCGGTTGGCGCAAGGATCGGAGGTGCACCGCTGATGTTGCTGGGTACGTTCGACTTGCACACGTTCTTGTTCGTGTTGTTCGCGCTGACGGCGTGTCTGTTTGCGGCTGGTGTGCTCTTTTCGAGCAACATTGTGCGGATGGCTTTTCATCTCGTGCTGTCGCTCGGTTCATCCGCCGGGCTGTTTTTTCTGGCCGGAGCCGAGTTCGTCGGAGCGATGCAGCTGATGATTTACGTCGGCGGCACGCTGGTGCTGCTCGTTTTCGGTGTGATGTTAACGGCTCAGCACCGCTTCTTAGAGATGCGAACCAATGCAGGTGAGTGGGTCTTGTCGCTCGTGGTCGGCGGAGCGCTGCTCATGGTGTTGCTGCAAGCCGCCTTTTCTGTTTCTCAGTGGAATACGCCCAACACCGAGCGGAGCCAGTTGGCTGTCGATGAATCGAAGGCGGCGACGCCGATCGGAGCCGCTTTGGCGGGAGTGCGCGTCGACAAGTTGCAGCAGAAGGATGCTCATCTGCGAGCCGGCATGTCGGGGTATCTCATGCCGTTTGTGATCGTCTCCATGCACCTCTTGGTGGTGCTGGTGGGGGCGGCCTATTTGGCTCGGCCTCGCATGGCCGTCCGCAATCCGAAGGGGGGAGGTTGAGCGTAGAGGCAATGACGGGTCTGTTGGCAGTCATCACCGTTTCGCACTACTTGGCGGTCGGCGCGTTCTTTTTCGTCACCGGCGTACTTTGCATGGCGACGAAGCGGAACGCGTTGGGCGTCTTGATGGGCATCGAATTGGTGCTCAACGGTGCCAATCTGAACTTCATCGCTTTCGGCAGCAAATATTTGCGGTCGGAGTCGCTCGGTCTCGACGGCCAGTTGATGGCGTTGTTCGTCATCATCCTGGCGGCGGCCGAGGCGGCTGTGGCGCTCGCCATCGCGCTTAGTTTCTATAACGCGCATTCCACCATCGACGTTGATCAAGGCGACGAACTGAAGGGCTGATGGATACTTCCCTGTTACCGGTGCTGTTGGGCCTGGCGGTATTGCTGCCACTGGGCTCGTTCTGGGTGATCCTGATCGCGGGCAACCGGCTGGGCAAGCAGGCGGCGACGGTCGCAGTGGGTGCCATCGTCGGTGCAGGGGTGTTGTCGTTCTGGTCGCTGGCGATCTGGCTCGTTCATTATTTTCCCACCGAAGCGGCTCACGGGCATGGCGGCGGTCACGGCAGCGAACACGAGGCGGGCGAGGTCGAACAGCCGGCACACGGCAAGGCTTCCGAAGGCCATGCGGCTCACGCATCGCCGTCTCACTCCGGCCATGCTGAGACTTTGGCGAGTGACAAAGCTTCGGGCACCGGGCGTCTCGATCGGTCGGTGGACTCCCAGACGATGCTGGTGTCGGCGCATCTGCTCGGGAGGTCCGTCGAAGAATCCCACGCTGGTGTCGAGGAGCATGCGGGAGGCGCTGCGGAGGGGGCCAAAGAGGGACCATCGGCTCGAGGTCCTCCTTTCGCCGGTGACTATTACACGCTGGGTGTTTTCGGGAACCTGCGTCTGACGATTGGCTATTACATCGACACGCTGACGGTGTTGATGTTCTGCATGGTGACACTGATCGCCAGTTGCATCCACTTCTACGCGATCGGTTACATGCACGAAGAGTTGCACGATGTGACCGATCACGAAGTGACGCTCGAGAGTGGCCGCCACCTGACGCGTCCTGGCCGATTCCACCGGTTCTTCCAATACTTGTCGCTCTTTTGTTTCTCGATGCTGGGGCTTGTCCTTGCCGGAAACATCGCGATGGTGTTCGTCTTCTGGGAGCTGGTCGGGATTTGTTCGTACTTTCTGATCGGGTTCTACATCGAGCGCAAGAGTGCCACCAATGCCGCGAACAAAGCGTTCATCACCAACCGCGTCGGCGACTTCGGCATGATCATCGGCCTGATGGCGCTTTGGACGGGCCTGGGTACGTTCCAGTTCGGCGCCTACGACGCCAATGGCGATGGCAAGGTTGAAGGGACCGAACAGGGATTGTTTGAATTGGTGCGACCGGGCCCCGATCATCACTTCCGCGTCCCGTTGAGCATAGCGCTGGCCGAATCGCGGGAAGAGGTCGCCTCCTTGGTGAAAGGATGGCGTTCGCAGGCGGCCGCAGAGGGAAAGCAGCTGAACGAGGCGGAGTTGCAGAAGCGACTGGCCGCCTACGCCAAGGAGGCGGGGTGGCTCGAGCCGTCGTCGGGTAAGACGCCGCGAGGCTACTGGTGGTTGATCATTGGAGGGATCGGCATCTTTTGCGGTTGCGTCGGCAAGAGTGCCCAGTTTCCGCTGCATGTCTGGTTGCCCGATGCGATGGAAGGCCCGACGCCTGTTTCGGCGCTCGTCCATTCCGCCACGATGGTCGCCGCCGGTGTCTATCTAGTCGGACGGTTTTATCCGGTCTTCACGCCCGAAGTTCTTTGGGTGATTGCGTTGATTGGCTGCATCACTCTCTTCATGGCGGCTACGATCGCCATCACGGCGACCGACATTAAGCGCGTGCTTGCCTATTCCACGATTAGCCAACTCGGTTACATGATGTTGTCGCTGGGTGTCGGCGGTTGGGTGGCCGGCTTGATGCACTTGGTGACGCACGCCTTCTTCAAGAGCCTCCTGTTCCTCTGTTCCGGATCGGTGATCCACGCCGTGCACACCAATGACATGATGGAAATGGGGGGACTGCGCAAGAAGATGCCCTATACGGCCTATACAATGCTCATCGGCTGTCTCGCGATTGCCGGCGTGAGCATCCCGTTCCTGATCGGGTTCAGCGGCTATTACTCCAAGGACCGCATCCTGGAGCAGGCATTTGTCTTCATGCAACAAAATCATTCCATCTGGGGAGCCGTTTTCTTCTATGCGGCGCTCGGGGGAGCGGCGATTACCGCGTTCTACATGTTCCGTCTCTGGTTCCTCACGTTTGCCGGCAAACCTCGGAATGAGCACCGTTACGAGCACGCGCATGAGTCGCCGAAGGTGATGTATGTGCCACTGATCATTCTGGCGGTCTTCGCGACGGGTGTGGCGTGGAAGCTTCCGGACTGGGTGCCGGGATCCGGGCTGCACTTGGCAGGGCTGTTGGAGCAGGCCCGTCCTGCGGGACTGCATGGCACGATGACGGGTTACTGGACGGAGTTGGTTTGGCCGGATGAGCACTTCGCGCATGCTCCCGAGCAGCACTACTCGGTGGTGGTTCCGGTGACGCTGCTGGCGACCGGAACGGCGCTCGCAGGAATCAGCCTGGCGGCGGTCATGTACCTTTGGGGGTGGCTTTCGCCCGGCGACGTCCGCCGCCGTTTTCCGCGTCTGTATGCATTCCTGTGGAACAAGTGGTACTTCGACGAGCTGTATGCTTTCCTCCTGATTCAGCCGACTCATGGGATTGCGCGACTGATCGCCATGTTCGATCGGCGCTGGATCGATTGGGTGATCGATGGCAGTGCCAATCTCACGCGGGCCTTTGCCAACGCGTGGGAGAAGATCGTCGACCGGGGTATCGTCGACGGGCTCGCCAACCTTTTTGCCGGCTGGGTTTGGTCGATCGGCGTATGGTTCCACCGGCTGGAGACGGGGCGGTTGCGGCAGTACGTGTTGTATTTGATCGTCGGCTTCCTCGCGCTTTTCGTCCTCGTGAGCCTCTTTTGGTCGAGTGCGATGGCGGCGTCCCCTTGACGTTGTGGGAGGTGCCGAGAGTCGGCACGTTGGAAACGAACATTTTTTTTCCCTTCGACTTTGCGAAGATAACAACTGAGCCATGTCCAATCTGATTGGTTCCGATCTGAACGCGATCTACGCCAGTTGGCTGAGCCTGCTGGTCTTCTTGCCGGCCTTGGGAGCATTGTTGCTCGTCCTCATTCCGGCTCGAGCCACCGAGTCGCTGCGCTACACCACGTTCGCCGTCACTGCAGTGACGTTTTTGTTGACGCTTCTGGCTTTCTTCAGTTCCTCGTCGGCGCTCCACTTCGCCACATCGGGTGAAGCAACGAAATACATGCAGTCGACGTTCCATTTGCCGTGGATTCCGTCGTTTGACATCTATTACGCGATGGGTGTCGACGGGATCAGCTTGCCGCTGGTGGTGTTGACCGGGTTGGTAAGCCTGTTGGCAATGGGGGCGAGTTGGTCGATCACCAAGCACGTCAAAGCTTACTGCATCCTGTTCCTTCTCTTGGAAACAGGGATGCTCGGCGTCTTCTTGGCGCTCGACTTCTTCCTGTTCTATGTCTTCTGGGAAGTCATGCTTCTGCCGATGTACTTTCTCATCGGTGTCTGGGGCGGACCTCGGCGGGAGTACGCGGCGATCAAGTTCTTCATTTATACGCTGGTCGGTAGCGTGCTGATGTTGATCGCCATCTTGATGCTTTATTTCGCCAGCGATTTGACGAAGCTCACGCCGACGCAGTTGGCTCGAGCCCACGTGCTCGATACGGTGACGGGCGAGGATGGGCAGCGGCTGTTGGCGAGGCCGTGGCAACCGGCCGAGGGAGCCGAGGAAGCGGCCGTTCTGCAGAAACAAGTGGACCTGGCCGCGGCGACGTTGATGAGCCAGATCGAGTCGGGCGAGCGGTCGCGACACACCTTCAGCCTGCTTGCACTTGCCGAACTGGGGCAACACACCGATGCATTCAGTCCAGCGCTGCAGTGGTGGGCCTTTTTGCTGTTGTTTATTGGGTTTGCCATCAAGGTGCCGTCCGTTCCGGTCCACACGTGGCTTCCCGATGCCCACGTTGAGGCGCCGACTCCCATCTCGATGATCCTGGCCGGAGTGCTGCTGAAGATGGGAGGTTATGGTATCTTGCGGATTTGCTACCCCATCTGCCCTCACGGCGGTTTCGACTTGGCGTGGTTCATCTGCCTGCTCGGTGTCGTGAGCATGATCTACGGCGCTTATGCGGCACTCGCGCAGAAGGACTTCAAGCGACTGGTGGCCTACAGTTCGGTCAGTCACATGGGATATGTGGTACTTGGGCTGGGCGTCTGGTCGGCGACCGCGGGAACGCTTTACAACCCGGACTATTGGAACATGGGCGTGAAGGGGGCCATGTTCCAGATGATCGCACACGGCATTTCGTCGGCCGGCATGTTCTTCATGGTGGGCGTCGTCTATGACCGCGTCCATCATCGTAACCTGTCAGAGTTCGGCGGGCTCTTCGGGAAGATGCCGCTTTACACCGCTCTGGCCATCGGCATTTTTTTCGCGGGCCTGGGATTGCCCGGTTTGTGCGGTTTCATCGGTGAAGTTCTGGTCGTGCTCTCTGTTTGGAACTACAGCCAGGTCCTGGCGATCCTCGCGGCAGCCGTTGTCATTTTGACCGCTGGGTATATCTTATGGACGCTGCAACGCGTCTACTTGGGCGCCGAATACAAGGGACCACATGAAGAAGCCCTCGTTCCCATTACGCCTCGCGAAACGACCATTGCCGCGACACTCTTTGTGTTGGCCATCCTGTTGGGCGTCTTTCCCTACTCGACGGTATTGAAGTACATGGATGGAACCATCGATCGGCAGACGCAGTCGTTGGCCGAGTGGACGCAGCGTCGAGATGCGGGAGAGGAAGGCTCGACGGAAGCCGAAGCAAACGGCGAACAAGTCACGATTCGAAAGCCGCATGAGTTGACCCGCCGCGGTGATTCGGCAGCGTCTGCATCGGTTGCCGATCCGGCGTCGTCCGAGAGCACCCAGGCGCCGGCTGGGGAAACGCAGCAAGGATCGCAATCGAAGGTTTCGCTGTCCGAGTCGCGCGTTGAGAGTGTGTCATCGGGTGCGTCTTCGCTGCGTGGCGGCGGTTGAGGGGCAACTAGTGAAGTGTGCCGAACCGGAGTGGCTCAAGAAACCAAGAGTACAGTCTGCCCATAAACGGGGAACACATCCGTGGAGTTAGTGGCAACGAGTTTGTTTGATCTCGTGAGCGAGGTCATTCGCGACACGAAGGGGATCGGCGGTTGGAAAGAGATCGCTGCCGATTCGAGTGTCGGTCTGTTTCTCCCGGAGATCGTGCTGTGTGGTACGATCCTGACGATGCTCGTCGTGCGACTGTTCCGCATCGGCGAGAAGCTCGACATGTTCTATGTCGGGTTCGTGGGACTGGTCGCTTCCCTCTTGATTCTTTCCCCTTGGCGTTTGACGGAAAACCCTGAGCTGTTCGCTCGTCGCGAACTCTTCACCGGGATGCTCGTGTATGACGGCTTTTCCGTCTTCATGCGCGGCTTGCTGTTCGGTTTCGGCATCCTGTTCCTGATCTTCGCCAAGATCTCGGGGATACCCAGCAAGTATGATTCGGCGGACATCTACACGTTGGTGTTGGGAGCCACGTTGGGGCTCTGTCTGATGTCCGCTGCCAATCACTTGCTGGTCGTTTTCATGGGGATCGAGATGGCCAGTGTTCCCTCGTATGCCCTGGCCGGGATGCAGAAGCGGAATCGGCAGGCGAGTGAGGCGGCGTTGAAGTTCGCCGTCTACGGTGCAGGAGCCGCCGGGATCATGCTCTATGGCATCAGTCTCCTTGCGGGATTATTCCACACCGTTCATCTTCCGACGTTGGCATGGCAGATTTCCAATCACTTGCCACAGATGGAGACGTCTGAGCTGATGGTGGCGGCTTTGGCGGGTCTGATGATCATGGCCGGACTGGCCTATAAGCTCTCGGCCTTTCCCTTCCACTACTGGATCCCCGACGTCTTTGAAGGGGCGCCGGCGGAAATCGGTGCATTCTTGAGCATCGCTTCGAAGGCAGCGGCGCTCGCGTTGTTGGTCCGCGTTGTCGTAGGAGTTGGCACGCTGCCGGCGGATGTTGCCAAGAGTATGGCCGACACCAAGGCGGTTGCCGAAGCTTCGGAGGTCATGGAGGGAACCGTCTGGATTTCGCACGAGGAACCCGCCCATGTGCACGGGCATGGCGAATCGCATGAGCGATCGGGTAGCCCGTCGGACAAGCCGGCGGACGAGGCGAAGGTCATCTCGCCCGGCCTGAAGGCGGCTCGGACCTACATGGCCAAGCTCATCGCGCTGATCGCCATTTTGACCTGCACGTTCGGCAATCTGGCCGCCTACGGTCAGAACAACATTAAACGGATGTTGGCCTATTCGACGATCGCTCATGCAGGCTTCATGATGATGGCAGTTCCCGGACTGTTGGCGGTCGCCGAGCGGGCTCCGGACGTGGCGGCGTCGGCGGTAAGCGGCATTGCCATTTATCTCGTGATTTATTTGTTCATGAACTTGGGCGCGTTTGCCATTGTGGCGTTCTTACGCAATGCAATGGGGAGTGAGCAGATCGATGACTATGCGGGGCTGTTGAAGAGCTGTCCTGGGATCACGATTTGTTTCGTGATCATCTTGTTCAGCTTGATCGGTCTTCCGCCGCTGGCTGGTTTCATCGCCAAGTTCGCTGTCCTCGCGGCCGTCGCCGACGCCTTTCGCATTTCCGGGGATGGCTACCTGATGTGGGTGCTCGTCGTTGGTGTTCTCAACACGGCGATCAGCCTGATTTACTACCTCCGAGTCGCTCGCGTGATGACGATGCTGCCCGAGCCCGAGTCGCGGACGCCCGTTTCGTTGCCCCTCTTCTCCGCGGCGGGCTGTTATGTGTTGCTGATGACGATCCCCGTGGCCTTGTTCATCGTTCGCTGGGGCAGCCTCCATCAGACGGCTTCCGCCGCCGTAGATTACCTTCTTGGACCGTAGCCGACGATGAAACCCGAGACTCTTGACTTACTGGACGAGTTAGTGCGGCTTCACCGCTTTTCGCTCATTCGCTATTTGCGGTACGCCGATCCTTGGGCGGAGAATCGCGAGGCGACTGAGGTGCTGCGCCAGATCTCGGATATGCAGGAAGCGACCGCGGAGAAACTCGAGTCGGTGATTCTCGAGCACGACGGGCCGCTTCCGGTGGGCGACTTTCCGCTCGAGTACACCTCCTTCAACGATGTGGCCCTCCAGTACGTGCTTCCCAAAGCGATTGCCTACCAGCGAGCCCTGGTTGCGTCGCTGCGACAGGCGGTCGACCAACTCGACGATGAACCGCGATTGCAGGCGCTGGTCGAGGAAGCGTTGGGCGAGGCGAAGGGCCACCTTGAGACACTCGAGGAACTTGCGGGAACACCTGCTGCGTCGGCCTGACCTTGAGGCGCTCCTGCGCCGGGTTCCTTTTCAAGACGACTGGCGTATCCATGATCCAGTTGGTCGATACGCATGTGCATCTGGATGCTGAGCCGTTTCGCGAGCATCCGGAGGAGTTTGTCCAAAGAGCGACTCAGGCTGGCGTTGTGGCGATGATCGCGGTCGGGACGTCGGCCGACTCGAGCCGCGACGTGTTGGTGTTATCGGAGCGGTTCCCGAGTGTTTTTCCCGCCGTCGGCATCCAGCCGAATGATGTCGTCGAGGCTGGGCCGAAGGACTGGGAAGTCATCGAGCGACTCGTGCAGAACCATCGGAACTCGATCGTCGCACTTGGGGAAACGGGAATCGACGGGTATTGGGACCGCACGCCGCTGGAGCAGCAGCACGATTACTTCCAGCGGCATCTGCGGTTGGGACTCGAGACCGATCTCCCGGTGATCATTCATATGCGGGAAAGCGGCGAGGAGATCTTGAAGGCACTCGAGCGGGCATGGAAGGATCGGCAGGGTCGCGGCGTGATGCATTCCTTTACAGGTGATCTTGCATTGCTCGAGGCGTGCTTGGCGTGGGGGCTGTACATCAGCTTTGCGGGAATGGTCACGTTCAAGAAGTCGGATGCTTTACGGGAGGTGGCCAAGGCCGTGCCGTTGGATCGCATCCTTGTGGAGACCGATGCGCCGTATCTTTCTCCGGAACCGTTGCGAGGTCGCTTCCCGAACGAACCGGCTCGCGTCGTCCACACCGCTGAGTGCCTGGCGGAGGTGAAAGGGATTTCTCTCGAGGAGCTCGCGACGCGGACGACGCAAAACGCGGGTCGGCTGTTCGGCGATCGGTTGTTGGCTTGAGGATTCTGTGGGCTCACGCCCACAGGCGATTATGGAAAGTGTGTTCGTCGTCCGTCTCCGTATTTGCTCGCTTCGTAATTCCACCTTTGCGTCTTGGCGTCTTTGCGCGAGACCCTTTGATTCTTGCAAGGCCCACGTACGTCAGGCTTTCCAGACTGACAAGCGCCTCTCTCTGCGGCCAAGCGGTTACGAACACTGAAGAATTGCGAATCGGGTTACCACAATCTCCAATCCTGCCAGAGGAAGATGTAGGCCAGCAGCATGGCGTTGGCCACGGCGTGCATCGCGACACAGGCTCCGAAACTCTTTGTCTTCCATGCCACCGCGGTGACGAGAGAGAACCAGAGCACGGCTGCCAGGGGCTCGGCGGGATGGGTGGCGACGGCGTAGAGGGCGACGGCCAGCCACGCGACTGGGCGGAGCTCTCCTATGGAGCGTTCGGACCAGTCCGAGTGGCTCACGAACCGGGTGAGGAACCCCCGCAGGAAGAGCTCTTCGGCTAGCGGGACGACGATCACCAGCCCGGCGGCGCGGACGATCCAAAAGGAGATCTCGGTCGCCGGCGATGCCCCCAGTGTCTCGGATGGGTTGAATTGGGGACGAGCCACCCAGGTCCGAAGTGAGGGGCCGGCCAGTTGTTCCAGCATCGGCCACTCGTAGCCGCCGGCCGCCAGGACGATCCAGAGCAGACCTCCAGCGACGGCGACCGGCCAGACGGGGAGGGAAACGTGCCACAGGAGTCCTCTTACGGCTGGCCACGCGACGGCGAGGGCGAGGGTGGTGAGGAGGACTTGAGTGGCATATCGAGTGAGGAGCCAATCTGGGCCCAGCCCTGCCGGATCCACGGCGAGCAGCGTGTAGACGAGCAGCGGGGCGAGATAGGCGACCGGATTGCTGGCTTGAAGTTGGGGCGGACGAAGCATGGAGGACAGCTTTTCGAGGTGTGGGGAATGTCTTGCCGGTCGACAGGAGCGTCGGCTCCGGCTACGATGGACCGGACATTCCCACCATTATGCCTGCCTTTCGGAGCGTGTGCTGATTTTTTTTGAGGAACCGCCGCCTGCCTGCTGTGGTGAACCGGCCCGCAGTTTTCTTCGTGGAGGCGGCGGACATTTACGAGTCTTGTTTGGCTGGCAAAGAAGTTTGATGAAGAAACAGCGTTGGACATCCCTATCGTGGGGCTGGTTGGGAGAGCGAGTACTGGCCCTCGCGATTCTCTTGCTGTTTGGGGCAAGTCCCGCTCCTGCCGTCGGGGATGATCCGATCGCCGAGTTGCAGGCGACGGCGATGGCGGCCAAGTCGGTTTCCTGGGGGCACTGGGGAACGGCTCCGCACCGCTATTCGGCGTGGACCAGCCATTCCAACCGCCTGATTCCCATCTACACGTTTGGGATAACTCTGGAAAGTTGGCGTCAGGAAGGCTCGCCCTATGCGTCAGAAGAGCGACTGAAGCGTCTCTATGGACGCGTTCCCAAGGAGACGCTGCACCAAGAAGCGACCTATTTTGACCAGACGCAAGTGTATGAACTGCAGAAGCAGGCCGTTGAAGCTGGGAAGAAGTACATCATCCTGATGGTTTTCGACGGGATGGACTGGCAGACGACGCAGGCCGCAGCCATTTTCGCTTCGGGCAAGGTATACCGCCAGGGGCGGGGAGCAGGGCTGAAGTTTCAGGACTACGCGGCGGCGCCTACCGACTATGCCTATTTCGTGACGAGTCCGTATGCCAGCGAGGCGCAGACGAATTCGGATGCCCAGGTGGTCGTGACGCTGGGCGAGCATCGCGGTGGATACAGTCCCGAACGGGGTGGCTGGACGCCGTGGGATGTGCCGGCCGATCCCGACTACTTGATCAGTCGCAGCCGCGAGTTGGTCCATGCGTATACGGACTCGGCAGCCAGCGCGACATCGATGACCAGTGGTATCAAGACATACAATGTGGCGGTCAACGTGGATGTAGAAGGCCGGCATGTCGAGCCGATCGCTCAGTGGCTTCAGCGCGAGAAGAATTTCCGGATCGGCGTCGTGACGAGTGTTCCCATCAGTCATGCGACACCGGCGGCCGCGTACGCGAACAACGTCGAGCGGGGCGACTACCAGGATCTGTCGCGGGATTTGTTGGGGCTGCCTTCGATCAGCCATCGCGAGGAGCCGTTGCCCGGCGTGGATGTCTTGATCGGCGCCGGATACGGGGCGGAAGCTCGAGAAGATGGGAACCAAGGCCGCAACTTTGTCCCGGGAAACCGGTATCTTACAGCAGAGGACCTGGACGCGATCGACGTGGAACGTGGTGGCCAATACCGAGTGGCTCTCCGCTCCTCGGGAAAACCAGGTCGGGATGTGCTTGAGGAGGCCGCCACGACGGCGGCGCAGCGAGGGGAACGGCTGTTCGGCTTCTTTGGCGTCTCGAGCGGCCATCTTCCGTACCGAACGGCTGACGGTCAGTACAACCCGGTCGCTGATGCTCGGGGAACCGAACGCTATCGACTGGCCGATGTGGAGGAGAACCCGACGCTGGCGGAGTGCACGCGAGCTGCACTTAAGGTCCTGGGAAGGGACGCTCGGCCTTTTTGGTTGATGATCGAAGCGGGAGATGTGGACTGGGCCAATCATGCGAACAACATCGACAGTTCGATCGGAGCGGTCCTTAGCGGCGACGAGGCGTTCGCCGAAGTGGTGGCCTGGATCGAAGAGCGGCGTGCGTGGGCCGACGCGGCAGTCATCGTCACGGCTGATCATGGCCATCTCTTCTTCCTCACCGATCCGACCATCTTGTTGCCTCGATAACAGGTGCGTTGAACTGCCTGCGAAATCAAAACGTAGTGTGGGAACCGTCACGGGATTGCTCAGCGGGAGCCGTCCTCATGTTGACTTGTAGTTTGGAGGAGTTGGGTGTCATGTCCTCGCGTATTACGAAAACTTGTTTGGCGGCTCTGCTGACCGTCGGTTCGGCGATCCTGGGTTCCTCGACGGCACTTTCCGCTGAGGCTCAGTGGCTGATCGATTTCGAACAGGCTAAGGCTCTGGCAAAGAAGGAAGGCAAAGACCTCTTGATGGACTTCACCGGTTCGGACTGGTGCGGCTTTTGTATCCAATTGGACAAAAATGTCTTTTCGAAGGAAATCTTCGCGGAGAAGATTCCGGAGAAGTTCATTTTGCTCAAGATCGACGACCGACGGGATAAGTCGAAGCAGTCGGAAGCCGAGAAGAAGATGGTGCGCGAGCTGACCAAAAAGTACGGAATCAGTGGGTTTCCCACGATTCTGCTTTGCGATGCCGAAGGTCGGCCATACGCCTCGTTCGTCGGCTATGGGGGAACTCCCGCGGAGAAGTATGTGGGCGACCTCCTGGCGAAGCAGAAGGTGCGGGAGAAGCGGGATGCCCTCTTGGCCAAGGCGGAGGCGGCGAGCGGCGCTGAGAAGGCGAAGCTGCTCGATGAGGTGCTCCAGATGGTCGATGAGGATTTGCGCCTGAGCGTCTATGGAGATCTGGTGGATCAGATCATCGCAGCCGACGCCCAGAACGAAGCGGGGCTGAAAGAGAAATACGTGACGATGCGTCGCGACGCCGACTTCGAGAAGAAGCTCGAGGAAGTGATCGGCGGTTTGACAGCGGCCGAGCAGGTGCCCGAGGCGATCACCAAACTCAAGGGCATGGTGGAAGCTGCTGAAAAGGAAGGGGTCAGCCCAGACGCTCGACAAAAGGGGCTGTTCATGATCGCTCAGCTTCAGTTCTCTACCGACAAAGCTGCCTCGAAAGCGACTCTCCAGGAGGCACTCAAGATGGCTCCTGAGGGACCACTGGCGGGCCAAATCAAGATGGTGCTCGAGCGGTTCTTCTCCGAGAAGAAGCCGGCCGATCAGGGGAACGACGGTTCGAACCGCTAAGAAATCCTAAGCCTGGACGCTCCCATTCCCCCGGCATGAGCGCCGGGGGAATGGGGCAAGCTGGGCGAGGTCGCGGGAGGGGCTGGTGGCTGGGAGAGTTTGGCGGCGGCGCAAAGTCGTCCGGCCGGAGCGATCGGGTCGAGGAGATTCTCCTTCAATTTGGCCGAAACGCTCGACTAGCCCCTTTACTTTTGACGCGATCCTTGTGACGATAGGGCTGTCTCGCCAGACGGATAGTCTTCGAGCCTGTGACGAAACCACCGCCGGAACTTCCCATCCTCGGGAGTGTTCTCAGGGTGCGGGTGCCCGATTTCCCCTGCAAACACGCACCTTCCCACTGGGCGAAGGGAGAGGGGAGTTCGAGCGCCCGAACACGGCGATTTCGACGCAGGTTCCCCAACGGATTCCGCAACATGCACAGGGGCCGCATGATCGCAGCCATCCCCTATTGGCGCTCGCGATCACGGCCATTGGCAATGGCCAACGGTAGCGGAAAAAGCAGGTGTCGCCGGGCGAGTTACGGCAGACGGCAAGTCCCACCCTCCGCGAAAATCTGCGGCTATACTTCGCCGTCGCCGCTGCGTACAATGAGCTGAGTCACTCACCTACCGTTGTCTCTTGTGGTACCATGATCGACATTTCGCATTTTCACGACGAGGACGAAAATCTGACGACTGTAGCCCCCCCGCCAGAGCGATCTCTGGGGACGACCGACGCGGTTGACACCGAGTCGGACGAGTGGCACGACGATTCGTTGCGACTGTATCTGAATCAGATCGGGCAGATTCCGCTGTTGACACGGAAGGAAGAGGTCTCTTTGGCCCGCCAGATCGAGGTGTCTCGGCGACGATTCCGCCGCGAGTTGTTGGCCATTCGCTCGGTTATGCACGAATCGGTCAAGAAGCTGCGCAAGGTGCGAGCCGGCGAGATGCCGTTCGACCGGATCGTCCAGGTTTCCCAAACGGAGCAGCTTGAAAAGAACCAGGTGCTCGGCCGCATGCCGATGAACTTGGATACACTCGAGCGGCTTCTGCCGGCCATCGATGCGGACTTCTACGAAGCGACTCGCAAGAGCAAGCCGATGCGACAGCGTCGGCGAGCGTGGGAGCGTTACCTGCGCCGGCGGCGGCACGCCATCCGGCTGGTGGAAGAGATGGGAGTGCGTGTCGAGCTCTTCGAGGAGCAACTTCAGGTCCTTAACGAGCTCCGGGACACGGGCTTTCCTCAGTCCAGCACCAGCAAGACGCGTAAGCGGCAGCGGCGCGAGGAGCCGAGTCCTGCGAGACTCGTGCAGGCTCTCCATCATGGGCCTCGCGGATTCCAGAAGCGCATGGCCGTGGTCAATCGCTGGTACGCTCGCTACCAAGACGGCAAGAAGCGTCTGTCGGAAGCCAACTTGAGGCTCGTCGTGTCGATCGTCAAGAAGTACCGTCATCGCGGCGTCGGGTTCCTCGATCTGATCCAGGAAGGGAACGCGGGGTTGATGCGAGCGGTCGAGAAGTTCGAGTATCGCCGCGGCTTCAAGTTCAGCACCTACGCGACGTGGTGGATCCGCCAGGCGATCACTCGAGCGATCGCCGACCAGAGCCGCACGATTCGCGTACCGGTGCACATGGGTTCGGCCATCAGCCATGTCGCTCGCACCTACCACCAACTCGTGCAAGAACTGGGACGCCAGCCCTCGGTCGAAGAGACGGCCGAACGAGCCGGTCTTCCGGTCGACGAATGCCGGCAGCTATTGACGATGAAGCGGCGCTTGACCAGCCTTGACGATGCCATTGGCAAGAGTGAGGATTCGGTCTTGTCCGACTTCCTCGTCGAGAACAATGAACTTTCTCCCGACGAAGACGCCGGTCGCGAAATGTTGCGTACCCGCATCCGCAAGCTGATGAAGACGCTGAGTTACCGCGAGCGAGAGATCATCAATTTGCGTTTCGGCCTGGGAGATGGCTATAACTACACCCTCGAGGAAGTGGCTCACATTTTCCAAGTAACCCGCGAACGCATCCGGCAGCTTGAGGATCGAGCGATCCGCAAGCTGCGCGATCCCAGTCGGAGTGCCGAACTGGTCGGGTTCTTGGACTGAGCTGGTTTCTCAAATCGTGATTTCCATGACGAACGGCACCTCCGGCGCGAGGTGCCGTTCGTCCTTCCCCCTCCCACTTGCCGCTGACGGTGCCATGCCCCGCGATCACCTCCGCGACATCGCGTCCTCGTACGACGTGATTGTGATTGGCAGCGGCCTGGGAGGCCTGACGGCGGCTAACGTCCTCGGCCGTGCAGGACACCGCGTCCTACTGCTCGAACAGCATTACAAACTCGGAGGGCTGGCGACGTGGTTTCGACGGCCCGGCGGCTGCATCTTCGACATCTCCCTGCACGGCTTTCCCGTCGGCATGATCAAGAGTTGCCGGCGCTATTGGAACCGTCAGATCGCCGATCGCATCCGGCCGCTCGAGCGAGTCCGTTTCGACAACCCGATGTTCTCGCTCACGACGCGCTACGACCGCGCCGATTTCACCCGGCTCTTGACGGAGCGCTTCGGTGTGGCTCGAGCCACCGTCGATGCCTTCTTCGATACGGCTCGACAGATGAACTTTTACGACGACCAGTCGATGACGACGGGAGAGCTGTTCGAGCGGTTCTTTCCTGGGCGGGAAGACATCGTGCGACTGTTGATGGAGCCGATTACTTATGCCAACGGCTCGACACTCGAAGACCCCGCTCTCACGTATGGCATCGTCTTCTCCAACTTCATGTCGAAGGGCGTCTACATCTTCGACGGCGGCACCGATCGGCTGATCGCCATGATGCGTGAGGAACTCGAGCGGAACGGGGTCGACATTGCCATCCGAGCCAACGTGGAACGTGTCGTCGTCGAGAAGGGACGCGTGGCCGGTGTCGACGTGGGGGGCCGTCGCATCGCTAGTCCGGTCGTCATTTCCAATGCGAACGTGTTGTCCACGATATTCGGGCTGGTGGGCGCGGAGCACTTTGACCGGGACTTTGTCGATCAGGCCCGCGCTGTGAGGCTCAACACGTCGAGCACCCAGGTCTACATGGCGTTCCGTCCTGGAGACTTGATTGACGAATCAACCGGCGACTTGCTCTTTTCGTCGACGGCTCCGCGCTTCCAAACCGATTTGCTCCTGAGTCCCCACATCACCAGTCGCACGTTTTCCTTCTACTATCCGCGCACGCGCCCGCACTTGCCTCCTCGTTGCTTCGTCGTCTCCAGCACGAACGCCCGGTACGAAGATTGGGCCGGTTTGGACAAGGAAACGTACCAGCAGCGCAAGCGGGAGCTCATCGAGGATACGTTGGATCACCTCGAAAAATATGTGCCTCGGTGTCGCGAGCGGATTACGCATGTCGAGGCGGCCACTCCGCTGACGTTCGCTCACTACACGCGGCACCCTCAAGGGACAAGCTTCGGAACGAAGTTCGAAGGGCTGGCCGTCAGCCGGGCGTTGCCCCAGCAGATCCGGGGCCTCTACCACGCCGGCAGCGTCGGCATCATCATGTCGGGATGGCTGGGAGCTATCAACTACGGGGTCATCGTCGCCAACGACGTCGACGCATTGCTGACAACGGCTCCCGGACCGACTCCCGTGGCTTGAGCTGCCAGGACCGTTGCATGATGGATGGGAGCAAGCCGACTTGGTTCCAGAAGCATTCCTGAGCACGTTTTTAAGGACCCGCTGCCATGACGACGTCCGCCATCGAAGAGGCCATTCCCCACCGGCCGCCTATGTTGCTGGTCGATCGGATCATCGAGCGGCGGGAGGATTGGATCTGCTGCGAGAAGACCTTTCGTGACGATGAGTTCTTCGTGCAGGGGCACTACCCGGGGCAGCCGATCGTCCCCGGCGTCATCCTTTGTGAATTCGCCATGCAGTCCGGCGCGATCCTCCTTTCGCAACACCTGGCCGGTGCTGACGGGGTGCCGGTCGCCACGCGCATGAATGACGTGCGTTTCCGCCGAATGGTCCGGCCGGGCGACGTGGTGCAAGCGGAAGTGCAACTCGACGAACGTTTGGCTCAGGCGTTTTATCTCACGGCGAAAGTCGTGTGCCAAGACAAAGTGGCCGTCCGTTTTCAGTTCGCCTGCACGCTGGCTCCTGCCGACTCACCGCCATCATGAACAACTATCTCGATCTGGAAGGCAAGAACGTTCTTGTTGCCGGCATCGCCAATCGCAAGAGTGTGGCGTATCACGTCGCCACGCAACTGCGCGACTTGGGAGCTCGCGTCCTTTGCTCCGTGCGCACCGAGCAAAGGAAAGAGCAAGTAGCGAAATGGTTTCCAAGGGACGATATCTGGGTTTGCGATGTCAGCGACGGAGCTCAAATCGAGGCGCTGGCGAAGTCGGTCGGAAGTCGCATCGATCGGCTTGATGGGCTGGTCCACTCAATCGCCTTTGCCGATTACCGCGACGGAGGCCAGGCGTTTCATGAAATCTCCAAGCGCGACTTTCTGACGGCGATGGACGTGAGTTGCTATTCGCTGATCGCCTTGGCCCGCGCCTTTCAGCCACTCTTCGCCGAGGACGCTTCGGTCGTCACGATCTCGATCTCGACGACTCGCATGGCTGCGGAGAACTACGGCGTCATGGGACCGGTCAAAGCGGCACTCGATTCGTCGCTGGCCTTTTTGAGCAAATCGTTCAGCCGCTTTTCGCGAGTTCGCTTCAACGCCGTCGGTCCGGGCCTCTTGAAGACTTCGGCTTCGGCGGGCATCCCCGGTTATGTCGACTCGTACCTCTTCGCCGAGCAGGCCATTCCGCGCAAGGAGGCGGTTCGCACGGAAGAGGCGGCAGCGGCCGTCGTCTTTCTGCTCAGTCCCCGCTCCTCGGGCATCGTCGCTCAGAACCTGGTGGTCGACGCCGGCATGTCGATCAACTACTTCGACCAGTCGATCGTCTCACGAGTCGTCGGCGGCTCATAGAAAACGCGGTCGGCCCGCATTTGAGATCGTGCCGCGGGGTCCGAAACTTGGCAGCTCCACCCCCGTGAGGGGGCATGGGTTCGCGTCACCCGAGGTCGGGGCTGTACCTGTCGCCAGCATAGCATTATGACATTCAGTGCTATAAATCACTTGAAAGTGTGCTACTCAGTGGTATAATTTGCGTGTGCCAAGATGGGGAGGGACGCCGATATGCTATAGGCAAGACTGCCAGTGAAGGAGCCCTCTAATGGAAAAGCCCCGGCGCAGGAAGGCCAAACTGATTCTCCCTAGGCACGGAATCGATGCGGAGGATCTGCTCAATTTCGTTGAGCTTAGGTCGTTTTCAAGGGACTGGGATGCGTTTCGATTTGGCGACGAGGAACTTGGCCGTCTTCAGATTGAAATAATGGCCGATCCAAAACGGTGGCCAGTTATCGAGGGTACCGATGGATTGCGAAAAATGCGGTACGCCCCTAGCAGGTCCAGCCAAGGAAAACGCGGGAACCTGCGAATCTGTTACGTTTATTTCGAATCCTTCCATACGGTTCTCTTGGTCGTCGTCTACTCGAAATCACAGTCCGATGATATTCCCGAAGGGATGAAACGGAGAATCAATGCGGCCATTGCGAGAATAAAAGCTGCGTTGGAAAAACGGTATTCGTGACGTGATCAACAATCACGTGGATAATGTTGCCCCAGAGTTTCGATTTGCAAAACGCGGGTCCATCCAGAAATCTAAATGCGATGATTCTCGCTTCTGAATGCTTGAGCATCGGGAGGGATTGAAATGACGTCAGAGCCGCTACGCCAACCTTCGATTGCAGAGAAGATGGTTGAAGGGCTCGAGGAGTTTGCGGACGCTCTTGAGTCTGGTGAAGATGTTGTCCAGCGATTCAATTGTCACAAGGTGGTGCTCGAACTGGTGCCGACGCCCTATACTCCCGAACTGGTACGAGAGACTCGGAGAGAACTCAAAGCTAGCCAGGCGGTCTTCGCGCAGTTCCTGGGCGTGTCGGTGAACACGGTTCGCAGTTGGGAGCAAGGACGTAATGCGCCCAGTGACATGGCGCGTCGGTTCATGGATGAGATCCGCGGGAATCCGGAATACTGGCGAAAACGATTGCGCGAAGTGATCCGGCCGAAGGCGATCGCTCCTTGAAAGTCGTGTCGAATCGTTGGTCGATAGCTTGGTGGTGGACTCGGCACGTCCATCGTCCGTAGATGATAGCGGCCTTCGGCACCAAGAGGTGGCTGTCCTCCCAAGGGTGCATTCACGACCCGCCCTTTCTCCCCCCTCATGTGTGGCGTATTTGCCTGGATGAACCCGCGCTGACGCTGCATGACAGGCCCGTCTCTTGACGACACGCCCCTTATTGTGCACTATAGGATCAGGATATCTTGTTTTGGGTGCATCGCCCATCGTCGGCTTGCTGCGAACCGGTCGCGAAGAGAGCTGTTCAGTGGGGGGAGAAGCGGTGTCCGAGGCGATTTCGAGTGGTGGGGGGACTGAGCCGGATAGCGGTTTGCGGGTCGTGCAGAGCGAGCCGGATCGGCGAGGCGTCCCGGCGGTGGAACTGGCGCGTCGAGGCTGGTCGTCGCCGCTGGCGGTCTTCGTCTGCGCTTTGCTGCTCGTGCAGTCGGTCACGGGTCTTTGGATTTACTTCCTGCCCTTCTCAACCGCTGCGCAGGTGCAGCTTCTGGTCCATGCGGCCGCCGGGCTCGTCGTTCTGATTCCGTATCTCATTTACCAATGGCGACATTTCCTCGTGTGGTACCGCCAAAAGCTGACAGCCGTCATGGTGGTCGGCTATCTGCTGATGGCGATGGTCGCGACCTGCATGGTCAGTGGGCTCGTCGTGACCTGGCAGTCGGCCGTCGGGCCTCGCGTGGGACCGGTGTGGGACTGGATCCACGTCGTCAGCGGTCTGGCTACGCCGGCACTCCTGGTCGTGCATTTGGGCCTGGCGCTGGCTCGACGCAAGGTGGCCTGGACTCGAATCCCCGCGTTCCGAATGAGTCTGCGTCGGTTCGGATATCGAGGCGTGGCCTGGCTGATCGGCATCGTGGTGGTCGTTGTCGTGGGAGCGGCTTCGTTGAGGCCGCCATCCTATGAGTTCGACGTTCCCCCCGACTACAGCCTCTCGGCGTATGTCGATCAGGTGGCCGAGTATCGCGGCAATCCGTTCGCACCGAGTTACGCGCGAACGGCAAGCAACCGGCTAGTGCGATCGGAGCTGCTGAGCAATTCCGCTTCATGCGGAACGTCCGGTTGTCACGAACAGATCTATCATGAGTGGCTCCCCAGCGCGCATCGCTTCTCAGCGATGAACCCGCCGTTTCAAGCCGTGCAGAAGCTTTTTGCTCAAGAACGGGAGCCGGCGGAAACGCGGTACTGCGCCGGCTGCCATGATCCCATCTCCCTGTTCGCCGGTGCCAAGGACATCCACAACCAGTCTCTCTCGGCACCCGGCATGAAGGAAGGAATCTCCTGCGTTGTCTGCCACTCGATTTCGAGCGTTGACGAACGAGGGAACGCCGATTACGTCCTCACACCGCCTCGCAAATATCTTTGGGAGGGAACGACCGGTTGGCGCAAGAAGGTCTCGGATTTTCTCATCCGCGCGTTTCCGCGCCAGCACCTGGCCGACTACGATCGCCCTGTCCTTCGCACGCCCGAGTTTTGCGGATCGTGCCACAAGCAGTTCATCCCCGAAGCACTCAATCGAACCGGCTTGAGTCCCGGACAGAACCAATTCGACCAGTGGAAGGAGAGTCACTGGCACAAGGACAACCCGGACAAGAATCTCTCGTGCGTCGACTGCCACATGCGTCTGGTGCCCGAGTCGACGGACCCGTCGGCGGGAGAAGCAGGAGCCGTTCGCCGTTCGCCCGATGACGGCAAGCACCGCCACCACGGCACGATCGCCACCAACATGTTCATGCCTCGCGTGATGAAGCTGCCCAACTGGAAGAAACATGTCGCACTGACGGAGGAATGGATCCGCGGCGAGACGGTCATTCCGGAGATCGCGCACTTGTGGCCTGAGGGGCCGGTCGCCGCTGTCACCATCCAGTCGCCTCCCAAGCAGGCGAGTCCCGGAGACGAGCTGGAACTCCACGTCGTCGTGACCAATCGCAAGGCGGGCCACAATTTCACGACGGGACCACTTGATTTTACTCGAGCCTGGATTCATCTGCGCATCACCGATGCCTCGGGCAACGTATTGGCCGAATGGGGAGCCATCGATCCCAAGACGCGGGCGATCACCGATGAACCGGGAAAACGGCATCAGATCGGCAATTCGCGACGCGAAGGGACGTTGGTCCTCGAATCCCTCCCCCTCGATCAGCAAGGACGCCCCATTGTCCGGCACGAGCTTTGGAACAAGGCCGGAGGCAAAGGGCACCGAGTCATTTTTCCCGGCTATTCCGACCACCAGACGTATGTCTTTCGTGTTCCCGCTGGTGTGAAGGGACCGCTGCGGGTGACGGCCGACTTGAACTACCGGCGCTACCGCCAAGAGTTCCTCGAACTGGTCGTCCCTGATATGGAACGCACCAGTGGCGTCTACCAGCCGACCGTGACGCAGTCGTCCGACTCGGTGACGATCCCCATCGTCCAAAGTGCCGCTCGCGAACACCCCCGCGACATTGCCAAAAAGGACTAAGCGTGTGCGTCTGGCCAAGGTATCGAAGCGAGTCCGCCGCGTCTGGTTGTCCGTAGCAGCGACCATCGTGCTGACCGGTCTGCTGGGCGTCGGTGTCTTCTGGATCGATCAGCTTCGCAATACCGACCTGGCCGACGGGAGTTCGGGAATCACGAACTGGGAGCAAGACGAAGAACTCTCAGCTCAGTCACCCATCCGATTCACCGATGTGACACACCAGTGGCACTTAGAACTTCCAGAACATCGAGCCGCCAGGCGGCGCGTGCTCACCGAAGACACCGGTTCGGGACTCGCATGGGGCGACTACGACAACGACGGGGACTGGGATTTGTACGTCGTACGGTTTCCCTGCCCGGGGGAGCCCCCTGAGTTCGGATGGAATCGGCTCTTTCGCAACGATGGTGATCGCTTTACCGACGTGACCGAGGCGGCCGGTGTAGCCGACCCCGAGGGATTCGGGATGGGAGCCTGGTTTGTCGACTACGACGAGGACGGCGATCAAGACATCTTCGTGACGAACTACGGGCCCAACCGTTTGTTCGAGAACCAGGGGGATGGGACATTCGTCGACGTGGCGGAGCGGGCGGGCCTGGCCGATGGGGCGTGGTCGACGGGAGCTGCCTTCGGCGACTTCGACGGGGACGGCCGGATCGACATCTACGTCTGCAATTACGTCGACTATGTTGAGGTCGACCTGGGAGACACGATCCCGTCATCGCAAATGGGAAGTGCCGCCGTCCCGTTTACGCTCAATCCCAACTCCTTCGATGCGGCTCCCAATCGACTCTACCACAATGAAGGCGACGGTCGGTTCGTCGATGTCGCCGAACAACTCGGCGTGGCCAATCCTCAGGGACGCAGCCTGGCCGCCACCTTTTGCGATCTCAACGGCGATGGTTGGCTCGACTTGTACGTCAACAATGACGTTTCCGCCAACAAGCTCTACATCCATCCAGGCGAAAGCGACGGCGCCTCGAAGGAAACGCTCCGCCCCTTTCTCGACCAGTCTCTCATGACGGGAACGGCCGATACGCGCGGATCGATGGGACTGTCCGTGGGCGAGTTCGGATGGATGGACGACAACGCCGACGGACTTCCCGATCTCTTTATCACGCACTGGGTGGCTCAGGAAAACGCCCTGTATGTCAGCTTGCAGGATGCCGGTCAGATACTCTACCAAGACAAGACTCGCCAGTTCGGACTCGCCGAAGTGTCGACGGACGCCGTGGGGTGGGGCTGCGTCGTTGCCGACTTCGACGCCGATGGCCGAGACGACCTGGCCATCGTCAATGGGAGCACGTTGGAAGTGCCGTCGGACGAAGCGCAACGGACGCTCAAGAAACAGAAGATGCTTCTTTTCTGGAACCAGAGTGATCGGTTTGTTGCCGTCGCGGAACATGCGGGACCAGCTCTACGGCAGCGTTGGTCGGCTCGAGGGCTGGCCGCCGCCGATTTCGACGGGGACGGCGACCTCGACCTGGCCATCTCATGTAACCGAGGTGCGCCTCTTTTGTTGCGCAACGACACGACGACCGATCACCGCTCGTTGAAAGTCCGGTTGCAAGGTCCTGCGGCCGCCTGTTGGGGAGCGCGCGTCCAGGTCCGTATGGGATCGCGAACGCACGTGCGCTGGATGGGTTGCGATAGCAGCTTTCTCAGCATGCACGCACCGGAGCTCATCTTTGGGCTGGGCGATGCCCAACAGGTCGACCGGATCGACGTGCGATGGGCGGACCGTACCACATCGACGCTTGAACATGTCACCGATCCGGTCGTCGTCATCAAGCACTCTCAGCAGGATGAGGCCCTCAAGCGGCCATAGAGAAGCCTTTTGCGGCCTCCCGCCCGATGCATCGTACAAAGGTAGAGGCCGCACCTCGACTCGATGTTCGATGCCGCCTCTCTCGTCCCTCCCCACGAAAACGCATTACAATGCCAAGCATGGATTCCATGCGCGTCAGGCATCGCTTCGAACTCGTGGGGATTGTGCAGGGCGTCGGTTTTCGGCCGTTCGTCTACCGCCTGGCCCAGCGCTATCGCCTTGCGGGATACGTGCGCAATCATTCGCGCGGCGTCACGATTGAAGTAGAAGGCCCGCCCGACGCGCTCGAACAGTTCGCCCAGGCACTCCAGAGGGAACGACCTCCGGCAGCCGTGATCGACGCCGTGGACCGCCGGTCGGTCGACGTGCAGCATGCGTCCAACTTCGTCATTGTCGCCAGTGATGCCGATTCCCAGCAGAGCACGCCTGTCTCTCCCGACCTGGCGACGTGCGACGACTGTTTGCGCGAATTCTCCGATCCCAGCGACCGGCGTTTCCGGTATCCCTTCATCAATTGCACCAACTGCGGGCCACGGTACACGATCGTGCGCGACATTCCCTACGACCGGCCGCAGACGACCATGAGCGGCTTTACGATGTGTGCGGAGTGCCGGCGTGAATACGACGATCCAGGCGACCGCCGATTCCACGCCCAGCCGAATGCGTGTCCCCGATGCGGACCTCAAGTCTGGTGGGTCGACAGGGAAGCTCCCGTCGAAGCGTTCCTAAAGCGTCCTGCCAGCGGCTGTGTGGGCAAGGCAGCGCTCGCCGAGTTCGCTCGAGCGATCCGCCAGGGTCGGATCGTCGCCGTCAAGGGGATCGGCGGGTTCCATCTTGCCTGTTCGGCGACGAATGACGATGCGATCAAGCGGCTCCGCCGGCGCAAGAACCGCGGTGACAAACCCTTGGCAGTCATGGTTCGCGATCTGGAAACCGTCGAGCAATTTGCCCTCGTCGACGAAGAGGAGAGAACTCTGCTGCTTTCTCCCGAGCGGCCGATTGTGCTCCTCCGCAAGGCACGGCCGAACCAGGCCCACGTGCAACGAGACGAAGGACGCTCGTTCCAGGAACCTCTAACTACAGCCGACAGTTCGAATGAGCCGTCTTTTCGGATGTCGGAGTACGTGGCGCCCGGCAACGACTATGTCGGTGTCATGCTTCCCTACTCGGCACTGCACACCCTCTTGGTAGCTGACGGCCCGCTCGTGATGACATCGGGCAACGTGAGCGAAGAACCGATTGTGCGTACGAACCGCGAAGCTCGGGAACGACTAGGGAAACTCGCGGATGCGTTCCTTCTGCATGACCGGGAGATCCACGTCGTTTGCGACGATTCGGTGGTGCGCACGTTCCGGGGAGCCGCGTATCCCGTGCGCCGGTCGCGTGGCTATGCCCCGATGCCAATCCGGCTGCGCCGGTCCGTGCCATCGGTGCTTGCCGTCGGCGGCGAGCTGAAAGCGACATTCTGCCTGACTCGCGAGAACTACGCGTACGTGAGTCCGCATATCGGGGATTTGGGAAATTGGGAGACACTTGAGGCGCTCGGGAGAACCGTCGACCATTTCGAACGGCTCTTCCGGTGCCGCCCCGAGCGGATTGCCTGCGATTTGCACCCGTCGTATCTCTCGTCCCTCTGGGCTCGCGAACAGGCGAAGGCCCGCGGTATCCCGCTCATCGAGGTGCAGCACCACCACGCGCACATCGCCTCGGTCCTCCTGGAGCGAGGTCAGGAATCGAGCGAGCCGGTGATCGGCATCAGTTTCGATGGAACCGGCTACGGGAGTGACGGCGCCATTTGGGGCGGCGAAGTGCTCGTCGCAACCGAGTCGGCCTTTCGGCGGTGGGGCCATCTGCGCTACATTCCTTTGCCCGGAGGTGATGCGGCGATTCGGCACCCTTGCCGCGTGGCGCTTGCTCATCTGTACCAGGCTGGCCTCGAGTGGGACTCTCGTCTGCCCTCTGTCGGTGCCTGTGCGCCCGAGCTACAAAGGGTGCTTCGCCGCCAGTTGGACCGTCAACTCCGCTGTGTTCCGACTAGCAGCATGGGAAGACTTTTCGATGCCGTCGCCTCCTTGGCTGGCGTTCGCCATACGATCGCCTACGAAGCTCAGGCGGCGATGGAGTTGGAGGCTCTTGCCGAGGACGCCGACACGGCGACTCCCTATCCCTTCGAGATCACCGGCGACGTGCCGAGGCGGATCGATCCAACGTTGATGCTCGAGGCCATCTGTGCCGACGTGTTCCGAAACAGAGATCCGAGTGTCATCAGTAGTCGGTTTCATGCGACGGTCGCGTCGATGATCACAGAGTGTTGCCGTCGTGTGCGTCAAGAGGAGAGACTCGATACGGTCGTCTTGAGCGGTGGTGTGTTCCAAAACGTGCGGCTTTTGCACCTGGTGGTGACGCGATTGGAACAAGATCGTTTCCGAGTCTTGTGGCCGACGAGGCTGCCGGCCAATGACGGAGGATTGGCACTAGGACAGATCGCGGTGGCCATCGCCGAAGGCGACGCGGCCGAATGACTAGTTACGGGGCGGGCAGACGAGTTCGGCGGCCAAGGCAACATCTTCCAGAGCGAGGCCGACCGACTTGAAAAGCCTTGGAGCGTCTTCGCCGAGTCCAAGGTCAGCGATGGGGCGTTTTTCAGCAACGATTTCTTTGAGCGAAACGGCGTCGGACCATGACCAGCCCGCTTCGGCGGCACCGATCAACTCACCCGCTTCAAGGAGACACGCATCAACGTCATCGCAGACGACGGGGCGGCACCGCCGCACCGTTTCGACATGAAGTTCGCGTTTGTGGGGCCAATTGGAACCGACGGCACAGACGAGCGTTCCCGAGGCGATGGCGGAATCGGCGACCACCGGTTGGGAACTCGTCGTCACCGTCACGACGATCGGCTGGTTTTCGGCAGCCTGCTCCGCCGAGTCGCACGCAGTGGCCGGGATCTCCAACTGTTCCGTGATACGATCCGCGAACGCGCGGCGCCGTTCTTCACTGCGGCAGTAGATCTTAACTTCCTTAAGAGGTCGCACGGCAGCGATCGCTTCGATTTGAGTCGCCGCTTGCCGGCCGCAGCCGATGCAGGCCATCGTATCCGCCGATGGATCGGCCAGAATGCGAGCGGCCAGGCCGGTGGCTGCGCCGGTGCGAAGGCGCCCGAGCGCATCGGCTTCGAGGATGGCGATCGGAGAGCCGCTTGTTGCGTCATAGAGGGCAACGTGGAATCGAGCACCCGAGCGCGTCGTGGTGTACGTCTTGAAGCCGACGACATTGCGCAACGGATAGGCGGCGGACATTTGATGGAGGACAATGCCGGGCGCTCGAGCTCGGCGGCGCGGTACGTTGTCGGCTCGCCCCTCGCCCCACTCCCGAAAGGCTTCCTCGAGCAGCGCAATAGCTGTGTTCATGTCGAGACGTGCTCGAACGTCTTCCTCAGTCAGTAGCAATAGACTCATTCGGAGCGATCTTCCACCGATACAAAGGGGCGTAGATCGGGACCGGTGTAGCGGGCTCGAGGCCGAATCAGGCGGTTATGATCGTGCTGTTCGATCACATGAGCGCTCCATCCCACGACGCGACTGAGAACGAACAACGGCGTATAGAGGTCGATGGGAAGGCCGAGGTAGTAGTAGACGCGAGCGCTCGGCCAGTCGAGGTTGGGTGGAAGTCCCTTTTCGCGGACGACGACCGACTCGATCACCTCGGCGATTTTTTCCAGATCGGTCTTACCGGTCCGTTCGGCTAGTTGTCGGGAAAGGGTCTTGAGATACTTTGCGCGTGGGTCTCCCGTCTTGTAGACACGGTGGCCGAACCCCATGATGCGCACCTTCTTGGCCAGGGCGTCGCGCACCCACGTTTCGGCCCGATCGGGAGTTCCCACTTCTTTCAAGACGTCCATAACGCGTTCGTTGGCGCCTCCGTGCAACGGTCCTTTCAAGGCGCCGATGGCTGCGGTCACGGCCGAATGCAGATCGGCGAGTGTCGACGCGACGACGCGCGCCGTGAACGTCGACGCGTTGAACTCGTGTTCGGCGTACAGAATGAGTGTCACGTTCATGGCACGAGCTTCCAGAGGATCCGGAGTTTTGCCCGTGAGCAGGCGCAAGACGTTGGCGGCGAACGTGAGATTCCGGTCGATCTCGGGCAGCTCTCTGCCGTTTCGAATCCGGTGGTATGCCGCAAGAGCTACCGGGAGTTGCGCAAGCAGACGTTCGGCTTTGCGCAGGTTGGCCTCGTGGCTGTTGTCGTTGACCTCGGGTTCCCAGTGCGCCAGGAGGCGCGCGGCACTGCGAAGCACGTCCATCGGCAGCGTGTCGGTCGGAATCTGCCTCAAAGCGGCCACCAGTGGTTCGGGAATCGTCATGGCCTTTTGCAACCGCACCGAGAAGTCGGCCAAGGCCTGGGGAGGGGGAAGTTCTCCGTAGAGCAGGAGATAGGCGACCTCTTCGAAGGCGGCATGTTCGGCCAGGTCTTCAATGGCATAGCCACGGTAGCGCAAGCCTCCGGTGATCGTGCTGATCGCCGTCTCGCCCGCGATGATTCCTTCGAGTCCGGGGCGGTAAATGGTCTCGGTGGTCATGACGATGTCTCTCCAGAAAAGAAGGCTCGGTCCTGCTGTTCGTAGTCGGAGTAACCGAGCAGATCGTACAGTTCTTGGCGTGTTTGCATCAAGTCGAGCAACGAGTGTTGCGTGCCTTCTTCGTCGATCACGACGAGTGCCGCTTCCATGGCCTTCATCGCGATGCGCAGCAACGTGACAGGGAAGAGGACGATGGCGTATCCCAACTCCGCCAGTTCGGAAACCGAAAGGAGAGGGCTCTTGCCGAACTCGGTCATGTTGGCCACCAAGGGCACGTCGAACGCATCCGCGACTTGTTCGAATTCGTGACGGTTTTCCAGTGCCTCAACGAAGAGAGCATCGGCGCCTGCATCGAGGTAGGCGCGTCCGCGGTCCAAGGCTCCTTCCAGCCCTTCCAGAGCGCGCGCATCGGTCCTCGCGATGATGACCAGATTGGGATCGGTGCGCGTCTGGATGGCGGCCCGAATCTTGGCGACCATGGAAGCCGGTTCGACGAGACTCTTTCCTGAGAGATGGCCGCATCGTTTGGGAAGGACTTGATCTTCGAGTTGAATGGCGGCGGCTCCCGCCGCCTCGAGTTCCGACACGGTGCGCACGACATTGACGGGTTCTCCAAACCCAGTGTCCGCATCGACAATCACGGGCAGCTCGCTCGCCCGAACGAGCCGTCGGGTCTCCTCGGCCAGTTCGGTCAACGTGAAGAGGCCGACATCGGGAAGGCCCAACTGGGCGGCGGAAAACGCGGCTCCCGAGAGGTACACGGCTTCGTATCCCAACGCGGCAGCCAGACGTCCAGCCAGCGGAAACGGGGCTCCCGGCACGGGAAGGCACGCGTCGGCGATCATCGCTTTGAGCTGGTGCCGCTGGTCGCTCGGCGTCATCGTCTGCATTTCCCCTCTGGAAGAGCCGCCTCGTGCATCGAGCGGGGTGGTGGCGTTCCGCCCGTCCTTGGGCGGTGCGATTCAACTCTTGCCGAGTCTAGACGAAACGGCGGCAAGGCGGTAGCCGGTCTTGCCCGCCGCTGGTCGCGGCGCCTCCTCGAGGCTGTTATAATACGCTTACGATCCTACCGGTGCTGCGCGAACGTGGTGCGGCACTTAGAGACACTCCGTTGTCACGAGTACGCAGTGTCGCCCTCACAGAGGATGCTGCGGGGGACTCGCCTGCCTGCCTTGGGATACCTTTCTGACGGGAGCTGGAGTCGATGCGTTTCGCG
>WFWZ01000385.1 GCA_015490875.1 Planctomycetaceae bacterium | reverse complement strand
GGCTGCTTGAAACGGCTCAAGGTAATCAGCTCCTTACGGCGGTCACCAGCTACGGCAAGGGATTTGCCAACCACCTCGAGAAACCAACGAGTGATCTCGAAAAGATCCGCAAGGCGATCGACTCGGTTCCCATCGACCGTTCGGGTGTGGAGAACATGTGCCAGGCTGTCGGTCGCGCCGTGACACTCTTTCGGCCCATGGCTCGACGGCGGCAGATGGCGTTGATCCTGGTAACGGATGAGAGTGGCGATCCTGCGAACAACCGGCAGTATCTGGAGGCGGCGATCGCCGAAGCTCGGTCGGCCAAGTGCCGCATCTACACGTTGGGGCGCGAATCGGTGTTCGGATATCCGATCGCCTATATGCGTTGGCAGCACCCGCAGACGAAACGCATCCACTGGTTGCCGGTCAACCGAGGCCCGGAGACCGCTTTTGTCGAACAACTCCAGACGAACGGCTTGCGACGCAGATACGATGCCTTTTCGAGCGGCTTCGGTCCTTATGAGCAGACACGGATGTCGCGCGAAACGGGAGGCGTTTTCTTCATGCTGCCGACCGTAGAGAAGGATCTCGTGCAGCCGGAAAAACGCCGCTACCAACTCGAGGCCATGTATGCGTACTATCCCGATTTGCGAGCTCGCAACGAAGTCATCGCCGATCGGGACCGCTATCCCCTGCGGCAACTCCTTTGGAAGATCATTTACGATTTGGATCCCTGGAATAAACAGGCGAGCCGCGTGATCGAGATGCGGCATCACTTCTCGAAGAACCCCGCCCAACTGATCGAACAGGCTCGAAAGGAGATCCCCAAAGTCGCCACATTCCTTCAGTACTTGCAGTGGGCCGAAAAGATGCTCGAGGAGAACGAAAAGCTGCTCGAAGATGAGATCTCGCCTCGGTGGCAAGCCAACTACGACCTGATGCGAGGCCAGGTCGTCGCTTACCAGGCTCGGCTTTTCGAGTACGCCGCGGCGATGGAGTATTATGCCAAACGCCCCCCCACGGCGCCTGCGATCAAGGGGACGACCGAATTGGATGATTTTGAAGTGGGGCTGCAGAAGCAGTTGCGTGCCGAGGAAAAAAGTCGGCCACTGATGGAGCGTGCGTTCAAGTTGCTCAAGGTCGTCCCGCAAAAGCACCCCGGGACGCCCTGGGCCGCTCGAGCCGAATGGGAAATGAAACGCGGATTCGGGATTCGATTGGTTCCCGACTACGAGCCGATTGTCCGCAACGGGAAGTCGACGATTCCCGTTCCCAAGCTGTAAACCTCGCGGTGAGCCTTAGGACCGGCCGCATCCGGTCCCGCCGGTTGAACTTCCGGCGATTCCCGCGGCACTTACCGCAAGGAGTGAGGTAGACTTGCCCGCCCAGAACTGTACTTCGGATTGCCTGGCAACTCCCCAACCCCCATGTTCTCCGTTTCTCCCGTAGATTCCGACCATCGTCTTTCGCGTCGCCGGTGGCTCACCGGGGCGCTCTTGGCTGCTGGCGCCTCGTCGGTTCCCACCAGGGCGCGGGCTGCCAGGCGGAATCCCAAGTGGGAGAAGGCGATCGAGCGAGGGGCTCGGTGGCTCGCATCGCGCCAGTCCTCGTTGGGGCACTGGACCTATCCGAGTTATGGTTCGACCCCTGCGACGGCGCTGGCAGGAACCGCGCTGATCTGCACCGGCTCGACGACGACGCAAGGCCCCTACGCTCGGTACATCCGTCGAGCCACCGACTATCTCCTTACAAAGGTGCGGTCCAACGGGTTGATCGGCGATCCACGGGACGCTCGCTATACCTACGGCCATGGGTTCTCCATGCTCTACCTTTCGCAGGTCCTTGGCGAGGAAGAAGATGCCGAGCGCCGAGAGGAACTGGTCGACGTCTTGATGAAGGCGGTCACGTTCAGCGCCCAGGCACAGGCGTCCTCCGGCGGTTGGGGCTATGTCAGTGCCAAGGATGTCCCCAACTTCGACGAGGGATCGACGACCATTACCCAGGTCCAGGGCCTGCGAGGCTGCCGCAACGCCGGCATTCCAGTCCCTGCCGAAGTGATCGAGAAGGCGAAGAAGTACATCTACACTTGCAAGAACGCCGACGGAGGGATCTCGTACAGTTCCAGTCGCCGAGGTTCCTCGCGCCCTGCCATCACCGCTGCCGCCTTGGCCGCTTTGTACAACGCCGGCGATTACGACAGCAAGCATGTCCCCGATATGCTCAAGTACTGCAAGAAGCATCTTTATAACATCGGCGACCAGACGCGCAGCTTCGGGCACTGGCACTACACGTATCTCTATTACGCTCAAGTCGTCTACCGGCAGGGCGAGTCAGAATGGAAGCCGTTCCGGGACCGGCTTTACCAGCGGCTCGTGAGTTCCCAAGAATCGAATGGCTCGTGGAGCGGAACGATTTCGCCGGTGTACGTCACCAGTTGCAATCTGATCATGCTCCTGCTGGACAAGGCTTATCTCCCCATCTACCAGCGCTGATGGGGGACGCTGTCCTATTCACGCTGAACCAACACATCAGAAAGCAAACGGAGGACCCAGCACATAGGCCAGTGTCACCGCTCCGTTCCACCGAACCCATCGCATGCAATCCACGATCTCCTTTTTCCCAGTTCGCACGCATTGGTCCCGAATCAGACTGCCATCTCGCGTAAAGACGCGTATCTCGTGAGGGGTCGCCACCGCGATCATCTTGCCGTCGGGTGACACGACCACTCGAGTGATCTTTTCCCTCAAACTCTTGGCCTCGGGAATCGGGAACCGTCGCAATTGTCGCTGCAGGATGTCGTACTGAACGACCCCTCGGTCATCATACCAAGCGTGTTCCGAAGTAAGCGCCTCACCCAAGCGGTGATTTCTGTCGAACCATGCCTTTCGCAGCCAAGCAACCACGTCCGCATCGTGCCTGGCATGGATCAATCGAGTATGTGCCGCCTTTAGATCTTCGTCCTTGCCGGGAGGTATCCACTGGATTTCCGTTCCGTCTGTACACACTGCAATTAACCGCCGACCGTCGAGGACGGCGGCTTCCAATCGGCCGGGAGGTTCCGCCCGGATCTCGTCGTGCTGACGACTTGTAACATCATAGACCGCTGCAAAAGCGGGGCGTGCGTGCAAAGCCACAAACCGAGAATCGCTCGACCAGGTGATGTACTGAGTTGAAAAAGAGACGCTGAAACTGCCTGTCGAGGTAGCGTGTTCCCAGTCGGCCCGACCGGTGCTCGCGACCATCGCGAGAGCCCGTCCTGTGGGGGAAGCCGGTGGCTCGCCGCTTGCATGAGGCTTCAGTGGCACCTTGGGCTGTGAAGATCCATTCTCTTCCTGCGGAAGTCGATGTTGCGCAGGACCCCACCGCACTTCACTAATTCGAGTCAAGTCTGACGTCGTCCAAATCGAAAGCCGTAGCGTTCCCGCGTTACGGGACGTCGGCGCCTCAGCGGGCTCTGCAGGCCAGGTGCCATAAGAGCAACCGACGGCCACCAGATTTCCATCAGGCGAAATCTGCACATCGTCCGGAGGCCACCAGTGGGAGCGGTCGCGTCTTAGAATCTCACCCGATCTCAGATCCACCAGAAGCACGTCTTCGTCTTTGGGATCGTGCGGGCCCTTGAACATGGCTCCCTTACGTCCCACGGCGACGATGGCGACGTCTTTGTCGGAACAGATGTCAAAGGCGCGGATCGCGTGTGGGATTCTTATGCTTCGGTCACCGACGCAAAGAGTGCGGTTCGCTGTTGCATCTCTGCGAAAATCGTATGATGCCCATGCCCGAAACTCGAGACCGAGCTCACGGAATTCTTCAGGAGCGGCCGTTGTCGACGGCGATGACTGACGTGTGGGGACGCGAGGGTGCGCCTGATGGGGCATATCGTCCGAAATGCACGCGCCAAGAACGATCACACCGAGAAACACAAACGTGATTAGCCACACAGTCCTTGACATGGAATTCGTCTCAGTTCTGCAAGACATCACAGATTGCCTTCCTGGCATTGTGGAGCCAACCGTTGCGTGTTCAGCCGCTCTTGAACAACAAACTCGCCACCGACAAAGTCGATTGTTGAGGCCTGCAGTTCCGCGGTCACAGTACGGTCTACAACAACGCAGATTCCGTTCGATTCGCCAACCCAGTCGTTCCCGTCGTCTACGAAGAAATCAAACGTAACCTTCACGGAGAACGGACGATTGGCAACGGGTTCGAGGCGAACGACGGTGTCCTCACCAAAGTCGGCAAGAGAGTACCTTCGGACTATTTCGTCCTTTGCGGCACATGTCAGCTCGACAGCATGGCAACGGTCATCTGTCAACGGCTGCTTGCCTAGCGATCGCAGTGCGCCACCACCGAGCAGTTGGGAACGGCGGCCACCTTTGGAAGCCGACAGTGCCTGTCGCTGTCGAATGGTGAGGTAGGCGACCGAAGCAACGGCAAGGAACGAGAGCAGACCGAGGGTGGGCACGGCGACGTGCATCAACGCAACGGTGCTGTGATGACGAGTTGCCGACCTGACGTAATTACTCTCATGATCGAAAACGTAGCCAGCCGAGTATGGATCGCGTGACCCTCCTGCCAGCCAGCGCTGTGGCGCAAAAGCATGCACGATGGACGAAAGCGCGATGGGAGGATCGTGGCGCCGCAGCTCGATCACAAAGGCCAATGATGTCAAGACACAGGCTCCCGCCAGCAGATGAGCCCAGGTCACTTTCCGCCGCAAGAGCAAGTAACCGAACAGGAAAAAGGGGCCGACAAAACACAGTATGTTTCTTGCAACGAACCCCCAGAACCGAGATCTTGTTCCAACACCCAGGAAAAGAGCGGCACATCCGATCACACACAGCAGCTCGGAAAGGGAGTATTGGTGTGCCTTAGGTTCGTCTGCTCCGATCGGTGGCAGCTTTCCTTTCAGATGCTTGGCGGAAAGGAACCCTATCGCCAGTCCGATGGCTAGATTTCCAAGACAGCCGGTAAGCGATGTGCGATAGTATGGGGCTATACCACGACTCTCCTCAAGCATCACGAACGGAAACCCGATCGCTTCAAACGCTCCGCACGATGTCGGATCCGCGGCGAATCCCATTACGTTCGGGGACACACTGCGAAAGAAATACGAAGCGCAGTTGGCCAGGACAAAAGCCGCAACGCCGAGAAAGAAGGCATCGACACGCCTCATCGTCGCTTCTCCTTCCATCTCGGGCGAGCGCCGATCTCGAGTCCGAGCGGATAGGCGCGAGCCGGCCCGGTTGGCGTCGGCTTGCCGTTGGCTCTTGTGACATCCAACTCTGGAAGATCCGAATCGCAAGCGTACCGAGCCGTGCCGCTCGAGTCCGATCGTATCTGGAAATGGAAGATGACCACGGCGATTGTTGGATACGCAGGATGAGTCACGGCCTGCCCCGCGGACGGCTTCCCTCAATATAGCAGAAGTCGGAAAGTGCGCGGAACGCGAATCGGGTGAGGTAGAGCACCGAGACTGGCCTGCCCCCTTGAGCGCAAGGACGATCTTGGTGGCGGCGAGATGCCAGCTTCTGCGGTGGCAGGCAGGGGATCGAGCTTCGAAAGGATGGTAGAAAGGAGAGAGTCGACCGCAGCGGAGAGGAGAAAGCGAAGTTTTCTCAGATGGCTCGACTTTCTCCTTTCTCCTCTCGACTGCTCCATTGCCGCGGAGCGGCAATGGAGCCAGCCGCCTGGACTCGCAACCTTGCCAACTCGTCGAAGTTGGACAGCAAGAATTGGCACCCAACCCTTCATTTTCTCTTGACGAACGGCGCAACGCATTGAAGATACAAGACTTGTGGGCTCCCGCCCATTTTGGCGCTGACCCGGCGAGATACGCCGCTTAGGCCGTTCGGACGAGGGGCGAAAAACGAACCGACTTGCGACGTCTTGTTACCGGGTAGCGGGCCGACCCGCATGCAAAGACCGGACCTATCGGAATTGGCGGCCACGCCCGCCTGACGTACAATGAAAGAAGTGGTGCACTGCATAGCGGTAGGCATCGTGGATGAAAGGAAAAAGGGAGCTGTCATGGTTGTTCATGGTCGCGTGAAGAACGGAGTGATTGTTCTTGACGAAGCCGTTTCTCTTCCAGAAGGCGCGCGGGTTGAAGTCGTCGTGCGCTCACAGCCAAGCCGGACCGGAGAGACGATGAGCAGCGCTGAGCATGAACGGATGAAAGAACTGCTTGACCGAATAGCGGCGATGCCGATTGAGGGCTCGGACGAACCGTTCAGTGGTGCCGATCACGATAGCATCCTGTATGGGCAGCGCTAATGGTCTTTGTGGACACCAGTGCCTGGTTTGCTTTCTTCTTGCCGGTCGATCGTGACCATCAGCGAGTTCATACTTGGTTCGCGTCGTCCAACGATCGCTTGGTCACGTCCGATTACATCGTCGATGAGACGTTGACCCTGCTGCTGGCGAGGCGCGAACTGGGGCGCGCACGCGAGGCTGGGAGGTTGTTTTTCGAAGTCGACGTGGCTCGCGTTCACTTCATCTCAGTAGAGCAGGTCCACCGGGCATGGGTTTTGTTTCAACAGCGAGCCAGTTCCGGCTGGAGCTTCACCGATTGTACAAGCAAAATCGTGATCGATGATCTCGGTATCCCGGCGGCGGTTGCTCTTGACGACCATTTTTGCCAGTTCGGAGTAGAAGTCCTGCCGGCGCGATAGGCGGAATCTCGCCATCTCGCTAATACAGGGGTTTACAATCGCCTCCATTCGATCCTCGGCGGTGCGCGATCCTGCTGATTGGCGGCGATAGGACCGGGGACGATCGATTCTACGAACGAATGATTCCCGTGGCCGACGATCTGTACGACTTGCACCTCTAGGCATTGCGAGACGAGGGTTTGATTTGATGGCGCGAAAGTTTCGAGAACTCGAGAAAAAGATGTTGGACGAATCTCGTCATGAGCGGAAAAGTGTTAGAGGAGTTATTTCT
>WFWZ01000384.1 GCA_015490875.1 Planctomycetaceae bacterium | reverse complement strand
GGCAAACTCCGAGCCTACTTGTCGACGCAGAACGTTTCGGGGACCGATGACGGTTTCGCTCGGCCGTTGAAGATGCGAGCCGACGATGTCGAAGTGATCTGCCAATACATCGGCGGGGGCTTCGGCAGCAAGTTCGCTCCCGGTTATTGGGGCATCGCGGCCGCTCGTATCGCTCAGGCGACCGGTCGCCCCGTGAAGTTCATGCTCGATCGCGATCAGGAACTCAAGATCGCCGGCAACCGCCCCTCGGGCTACATTCGCGTGCGGCTTGGAGCCGATCGGAACGGCGAGATCAAGGTGTGGGATTCGCACCAGTGGGGCACGAGCGGCTATCGGGGCGGCGGCGTGAGCGACCGCGTAGTTCCGTATGTTATTCAGGCTCCGAACCGGCGCGTGCGAGCGACTCCGGTGAAGGTCAATGCCATGCAGGCGGCGGCCTGGCGGGCGCCCAACCATCCGCAAGCTTGCGTGCTGACGCAGTGCGCCTTGGATGACCTGGCAGCGAAACTTGGAATCAGCAGCCTCGATGTGTTCCTTCGCAACGCCAAGTACATCAACTCGGGGCAGAAGGCCGAGGTGTACGTCGAGGAGCTCAAGCGAGCGGCCGAATTGATCGGTTGGAAGGAGAAGTGGCATCCGCACGGCAAGGGACCGGCCAAGGGCTCGGTCGTCGAAGGGTTGGGGATCGCGTTGCATACGTGGGGCGGCGTGGCGAACAACTCCGAGTGTCGTTTGCGGATTTATCCCGACGGTGCGGTCGAGTCGTTTTGCGGAACGCAGGACCTGGGGACCGGGACGCGGACGGTCTGTGCACTCGTCTTGGCCGAGACATTCGGGCTGGACGTGAGCGACGTGCGTGTCAACATCGGCGATTCGAAGTATCCTCCGAGTGGAGCCTCCGGGGGAAGCACGACGGTCGGAGCCGTGTGCGAGTCGCATCGCCGTGCGGCTCAGTTGGCTTTGGCGCAGCTTTTCGAAAAGGTTGCCCCCAAGCTCTCGGCGAAACCAGACGAGTTGGAAGTCGGGGTCGGGTGCATCCAAGTGCGTGGCAAGCCCGACAGGAGTCTTTCATGGCGGGAGGCGTGTGCGACACTCGGCCTGAAGCGTCTGGAAGTGACGGCCAGTCATCGGCGCGGCCAGAAGAGTCCTCTCAGCAGCGAGGGCGTCGGGGGCGTGCAGATGGCGCACGTGGCGGTCGATCGCGACACGGGCGTTGTCCGCATCAAGAAGTTCGTGGCCGTGCAGGATATGGGGCTGATCGTCAACCGCAAGACGGCCACGAGTCAGGTGCACGGCGCGGTGATCATGGGGATCGCGTACGCGTTGTTCGAAGAGCGGATTCTCGATCCGACGACCGGTGTGTTTCTCAATGCGGAGCTGGCCGATTACAAGTTGCCTCGGTTGGGAGATGTGGGTGAGATCGTCGTCGATTTGTACGAGCCGGACGAGGAACGGGCTCGAGGCGTGATCGGGCTGGGAGAACCTCCGGTCATCAGTCCCGGCGCGGCCATTTCCAATGCGGTCTGCAATGCCTTGGGTGTCCGAGTTCCCGTCTTGCCGATGACACCGAAACGAGTCTTGGATGCGATCCGCCAAGCCAACGGGAGGGGGTGATCGATGAAGTCGTTCGAATATGCCGAACCGCGAACCGAAGAGGAAGCACTCGAGTTCTTACAAGAAGACGGCGGCACCGCTGTCGTGTTGGCAGGCGGTACCGATCTGGTCGGGCTGTTGAAGAAGATGGTGGTCCGTCCCGACCGCGTCGTGAACATCATGGAGGTCGATGCCTTCAAGGAGATTCGGCCTCTGTCCGATGGAGGCTTGGCAGTCGGCGCCGCCGTGACGCTAGATGAGTTGCTCGCCAGTGTGCATATGGCCGATTATCCGGGTGTCCTCGATGCCATCCACGGCATCAACAGCATGCAGCTTCAGTGTCAGGGCACGTTGGGAGGCGAATTGCTTCGGCGGCCTCAGTGCTGGTATTTCCGGCGAGATGGCGAGTTGCTCGACGGCGAGCGCGTCGAACAGGGAGATAATCGGTACCACGCCATTTTCGGAAACCAGGGGCCGGCGAAGTTCGTGAGTGCTTCGAGGATCGCTCCGTGCCTGGTCGCCATGGGGGCTCAGGCACGCATCCGTTCGCTCGATGGCGAGCGTTGGTGTTCGGTGGCCGATTTGTACCAGATTCCGCGGCGCCGGGAGCAGCGAGAGACGACGCTGGCAGCCGGTGAGCTGGTCACGCACATCGTGTTGCCTCCTGCCGCCGATATGCAAACTGCCACGTACGAAGTGCGCGCCAGTGTGGGACCGGACATGCCTTTGGCAGCGGCAGCGGCGGCGCTGCGGTTTGCCGGTGGTCGCGTTGCCGAGGCGCGTATTGTCATGGGGCAGGTCGCGCCGATTCCCTGGCCAGCGGATGCGGCCGCGAACTTCTTGGCCGGACGCGTGGTGGACGAGGAAACGGCGGCGGAAGCGGGGCGTCTTGCCGTTGCGCAGGCCACTCCCCTTTCGCATAACGAATACAAGGTCCAGTTGGCAGCGACCTCGGTACGCCGCGCCGTGCTGCGCGCGGCCGGTTTGGACACGGGAGGATTTTGATATGGCGTTTGAAAAAACCTATGAGGCACTGAAGGGCACGTCGGCACCGCCGTGTGCTCATCTGCGCAGCAAGGCTATTTTTGTCACGGGAACGCTCGATCCCCCCATGCATCTGGACGAAGAGGGTGCCGACTATTGCTGGTGCAACTTAACGCAACACGTCCTCGGCCCGGACGATCAGGATGTCAGTCGCGGCCGGTGCGTCCCGGGGCGGGAATGCTATCGGAGCAGTTCTTAGGATCTTGGGATAGGGGGCAGCTCCTCCGGCATGATTCCATTGCCGACGTGGTTCTCATGCTTGGGCGTGCTGTCTCGGGCGTGCCGGCCGTGACCGGAAATCTTGGGAGAGCCTCCTAACAAGCGGCAATGAGGAGACATTCTGTGGAACGTCCTTGGATCGAATGGATTGAGGAAGAGGAGGCTCGAGGCGAGTTGCACGACGTTTACCAGTCGTGGCTGGCAGCGAACCCGGATCGATCCGGCGTGCCTGACATCTTGAAGTGTTTCAGCCAACGGCCGGACATCTTGTCATCGATGTTGGCCGTTACGTATCCCTTGCAATTCACCGATGGTCACTTGGACCGTCGTACGAAGGAAGCGATCGCGACGTACGTTTCGGGCGTGAACCAGTGCGACTACTGACGGGGGTCGCACGGTTATTTCCTGCAGTTGCAGGGAGCGGATCGGGAGCAGGCTGAGGCGTTGGCGAGGGGCGATTTGGAAGGGGCGGGGGTTTCTTCGCCGCTGAAGGAGTTGTTGGCGTATTGCGGCAAGTTGACTCGCACGCCTCAAGCGATGACGGCGTCCGACGTCGAGGGCTTGCGTCAGGTCGGTTGGCGCGATCCTCAGATTGCCGAAGCCGTTTACGTGACGGGGATGTTCGCGTTTTTCAATCGTGTGGCGGACGCTTTTGGGCTTGTCGACCCCGCTTATGGAACGCTCGAAGCGCCCGCGGTGCAGCCGGCAACGCACTATCGACCGGATGCGTAACACTGTAGCGGAGTGGGACAGTCGTCAATCGCCGGCACCGATGTCCGTGTTGTACGCGTCGTAGACGAGATCGACTTCTCGAGCCTGGAGTTGGTGGTACTCGGCGAGGAGCTGGCTGATCTCGCGTCGGACCGCCGCGACGTCGATCTGTTCGGGGTCAGCCTGCTCCAGTGATTGAGCGAGCTTCCCGATATTCTGGGAGAGTTGCCGGTAGGCTTGTTCGACGTGATCGACTTCGGCGGCCAGTCGCGGTTCGGAGTCCCGGATGACCTCGAGCACACCGGTCGGAGCCGACTCGTGTTGGCCTTCCCGGTCGGTTGCTTTGTGGAACTGAGACAGGGCCACACGCACATTGGTCAGCCACTCGACGCGGCGCCGCGGACTGGGAGCTCGAGCCGCTCGTTCCAGCGCCTCGATGGCAGCCAAGACACGCGCATGGTCGCTCCGGAGTTCTTCGATCCCTTGCTGTTCTCGCTGCGACAGAGGACGTTGGGTTGTCATGGCTGCTCCTTTCAAGTGGAAGGTCCTGGTTGCGGGCCAGCCGAACAGGGTGTCAAAAACCCTCGGACAGAAGCACCGCGTCCGAAAACGGGAACGACGCCGGCGAGTTCTGTTCCACGTTCTGGGGCACCCTGGTTCTGGCACCATTTGAAAGATGCAAATCGGGTGCCACGATGGAGCCCTTACCAGCAGGGCTGGATGCGGACCCGTAGGAAGACGTCACCGGCGAGTCGCCAGAGGTCGGCGGACAGGGGGAGCTCAATCAGTTGGCCGCTTCTGCAGCCTCGCGGCAGGCGCAGCAGAACATCCTGCCGGTGGACGTAGTGGCCGGTCCCATGGCACCGCAGGCAGTCCGGTTCGGGGCGTTTAGCGCAGCATGGGCACTCGAGGCGAATGCCGATCGTAGCCTGGATGGGACTGCCGTATCGAGTCTCTTCAGGACGGACGGGGAAGTCGATGATTTGGCGCCGCCGCGAGCTACGACGAGCGTGGGGAGAGCGGCCAGGGCGCCTGGAGTGGTCGGCAGTCCTCCAGCTTTCCCGGGAAGCCTTCTTGCGGCGGGACGCGTCATATTGGCGTCGCGACGCCGGATCGGAGAGGACACGAAAGGCGTCGTTGATCTTCTTGATCTCGGCAGCCTCGTGCGCTTCGCCCGTGACGTCTGGATGGTGTTGTTGAGCGAGCCGCAGGTAGGCTCGGCGAATCTCGTCGTCGGAGGCTCGAGGCAACACGCCCAGAATCGCATAGTAATCGGGTAATCCCGACATGCCCGTCTCCTCGGTCGTACGTTGGGACCTGGCGGCAACGTGCGTCAGGAACTCCGGCTACTCAATCCAACTTCATTCTATACCGACTTGGCCGACCCGCGTGCAACACCCATTCCCATCCCCGCGACCTGCCGTACCCTCTTGGCGTCTTCGCGTCTTTGCGCGAGGATTCTTCTGTGGGCTGACGCCCACAGCTATTGCGTGGCGCCGCTTCGCGGCTCGGATGAACGATGTTTGTTCCTCTCTGCGGGCTCACGCCCGCAGCTATTTTGTGTCGCCGCTTCGCGGCTGGGGGGGGGTACCCGCCACTCGCCACTCGCCACCGGCCACCCACCATACCCTCTTTGCGTCTTCGCGTCTTTGCGCGAGGATTCCCTCTGTGGGCTCACGCCCTCTGCGGGCTGGCGCCTTCTTCTGCGGGCTGGCGCCCGCAGCTATTACCTGGCGCCGCTTCGCGGCTGGGGGGGTTACCCGCCACTCGCCACTCGCCACCGGCCACCCACCATACCCTCTTTGCGTCTTCGCGTCTTTGCGCGAGGATTCCCTCTGTGGGCTCACGCCCTCTGCGGGCTGGCGCCCGCAGCTATTGTGTGGCGCCGCTTCGCGGCTCGCGGCCACCCGCCACCTCACCCTTCAAACCTCACCCTTCAAACTTCACCCTTCAAACTTCACCCTTCAAACTTCACCCCTCACCCAAGACATTTTGACGCACCGCTTGCGCCACTTTTGCGCTTTGGCCCCTAAGTTTCCGGCCAACGGCGGCTTCCTCGCGATTGGCACACTCTTTGCAAATGCGTAAGGCGGCAAGGCCGCGCGTCGAGGCGCGGTGGTGAGTAGCCGGGCGCCAGGCATCGCGGGCTTGCGGTGATTCGGACGTTGAATCAGGCGGTGGCCGCGGGGGCGCCGCGGGTAGTTTGAGTCAGTGCAATAGAGGAGGGTGAAGCCATGTTGACCACGCGGAGACAACCGATGAGCCTTTGGCAGGAGATGAACCGATGGCAAGAGGAGATGGACCGGCTCTTTGATCGCTGGGGCGTGCCGGTAGCCAGGCGGTTCGCGCAGGCCGTCTATCCTCCACTGAATCTGTGGGAGGACGACAACAACCTGTACGTCGAGGCTGAGCTTCCTGGAATGGAGTTGAATGATCTGGAGATCTATGTCAATGGCGAGAATCAGTTGACGATCAAGGGCGAGCGAAAGCAGCCGGAGCTTCCTGAGGGGACCTGGCATCGGCAGGAGCGGGCTTATGGTTCGTTCCAGCGCACGGTCGAGCTGCCTCAGCCGGTGGAGCCGGACAAGGTGACGGCCGAATTCAAGCTGGGCATCCTCACGATCACCTTGCCCAAGAAAGAAGAGGTTCGGCCTCACAAGATCGAGGTCAAAGCGGGTTGATCGTGGGATCGGTTCGCAGAGCGGCTCGCGGGCGACTTCCCGAGCCGCTCAGGGCCGAGCGATAAAAGAAAACACACCTTGATAGCAATGGAGGAAAGGAGCGATGACTCGGTCGATGGTGCAGACAGAGCCCCGACAGGGAGAGGTGACGGTGGAACGGACCCGCAACGGCGGGGCGTATGTTCCTCGGTTCGATATCTACGAGACCGATTCCGAGCTGGTGCTTTACGGCGATCTGCCCGGTGTGGCGCCGGAGGATCTGGACATCCGGTTCGAGAATCGGGAGCTGACGATTTCCGGAAAAGTGGGTCGTCGCCATGAGGGCATCGACTTCCTCTATGGCGAATACGGGATTGGAGACTTCTATCGGTCGTTCACGATCGGCGAATCGATTGACGGCAACAAGATCAGCGCGGAGCTCAAGAACGGTGTGCTGATCCTGCACCTGCCGAAAGTCGCCGAAGCGCAATCGAAGAAGATCGAAGTGAAGGCCGGTTGAAGTCGAGTTGCCACCGCAGCGTCCTGTGCGGGGAAAGGCGACGGCGTGGGTCGAACGGCCGCCTTCCCCGGCAGGACGCCGATGAAGGGAACATGCGGAAAGGAGGGTGAACCATGTTCAGCCTGACACCTTGGAAGAAGCGCCAGACTTCGCTGCCGATTCAGCGGGAAGAATCGCGGATGGATGTCTGGGAGCCGCTGGCAAGGTTCCGCGAGGAGTTTGACGCATTGATGGAGGACTTTTTCGGCGGACGTTTCGGCGAGTTGAGTCGATTTGTCGGCTGGGAGCCGGGACGGCCGGGCCAATGGGATTTCGGCTGGGAAGAAAAGGACGATGAGTATCTGCTCACGGCGGAAATCCCCGGCTTCGAACCAGAGGAAATCGATGTCAAACTCAGCGGCAACGTGCTGACGGTCCGAGCGTCGCACAAGGAGGAGAAGACGGACAAGGAGAGTGCTACGTATCGTTACGGTGAATTTTACCGGACGATCACGTTGCCCTCGGGAGTCGACACCGACAAGATCGACGCTCGGTATCACAGCGGCGTCCTGGAAGTCCACGTCCCCAAGTCGGAAGAGTTCCAGGGTCGGCGTATCGAAGTCAAGCAGGCGTGAAGCAGATCGGTAGCCCGCTCGGGCTGCCCTCTGCCTAACGTCTCGTAGGAGAAGACGGCTTGCCAGACAGTGGCAGGCCGTTTTTTCTTGTCTGCCGGGCGGTGTGTGTAACCCGTCGGACCGGCGTGGGGTATCGGCTGCCGACAAGGGTCATTGTCAAGGGACGGGAAAAGGCGTACAACATCACCTGAGAGTGGCCGCGGAGTCCGGGATGGAGGCTCCGGCAGGGCCGCATGTGGTCTGCGAAACGTTTGGAAAGGATAGAACCATGGTACTTCGCTGGGCTCGGAATCACCTCTCCGCCTTCGGCTGGCTCATTGTGGCCGCTCTGCTGTTGCCGGCGGCCGCTCGCGCCGACGAATCGGTGCTCGAAACGAGTGCCGTCCGGTTTCTGCCTGCGGACGGAGCCTTCTTCGTCTCGTTCTTGCGCAACCGGCAACAGTACGAGGCGTTCGTCGAGAGTAACGCGTTTGCTCATTGGAAGAAAATCGGCTACGCCCGAAAGATGCTCGAGGAAATCGAGAACGAGGGCGGATGGCAGAAGTTCCAACAGGCGCAGAACGACCCGATGATGGGCCCGATCGTCAAGCTCGTCCTCGATGGTCTCTCGAACGAAGTCTTCTTTTACGGAGGGATCGAGTACACCGACGTCATCGATTCCCTTCAGCAGCTCAGCCTGGCCGTCAATACGGCGCAGTTTCGGGCTTTAGTCAGCGGCGGTCAACCGGAGCAGGCCCAATTGCAGGCCATGTTGGACTTTGTGAAAGACCTTCCCGACGGAGCCAACGTGCCTCCGACGCTCATCGGCTTCCGCATTTCGGACGGGAACAACGCCAAGGGGTTGCTGAATCAGTTGGACCAGATGGCGCAGCAGATGGCCCAGGTCCAGCCCATGTTCCAAGGCCGCGTCGAAAGGAAAAAGTTCGGGCAGGGCGACTACGTGACGCTCCGACTCGACGGCTCCATGATCCCCTGGAACGAGGTGGAAGATGAGTTCCCGGGCGACGCGAGTGACTTCGAGAAGCTCAAAGCGAAACTCGAAAAGAAGACGCTGCTGGCCGCCGTCGGGATCTATGACAACTATTTGCTGATCTACTTCGGAGCCGATGCGAGTACGTTGCAGAAGCTGGGAAGCGGCCCGTCGTTGGCCAGTCGCCCCGAGTTCGCCAAGGTTCTCCCGCTGGCGCACCAGCCGATTACCATGCTGTCCTACGTCAGCGACGACTACATGAAGCGAGCGGCCAATCCGGCAAGCCAAGTTCAGCAGTTGGCCTCGATAGCCAATTCGGTGCTTGAGGCAGCTCCCGTCGACGACGACCTGAAGCAGGAAATCCAAGACGATTTGAAGCGATTGTTGCAGAAGATTGAAAGCTCGATGCCCAAGCCGGGTGCTGTGCTCAGTTACTGCTATCTCGACGGGACCGGTTATACTTCGGCCACGTTCAATTGGGGCTCGATGCGCCTCGACGGCAGCAAGCCCCTCGGAGTCCTCCAACACGTCGGCGGGAACCCACTCGGCTTCTTTGCGGCTCGTCCCAAGTACGACGCCAGTGACTACGAAGCATTTGCCGAAGTCGTCGAGCGGCTCATCTACTACGGCGACAAGATCGCCGACGCGAATCTCGAGGGAAAAGAGAAGGAGCTTTACGGCGACTTGCGCAACGCCATCGTCCCGTTGCTCGAGCGACTCGATAAGGCGAACCGCGAGTACCTCTTGCCGGCGTTCAAGGGTGCCGACAGCGCTATTGTCGTCGATGCCAAGACGACTTCGAAGGCTTGGACCGCTTTCATGCCTCCAGCGGAAACGCCGCTTCCGATGATCGAGTTGGGAATCGTCGACAGCGTCAACAGTGCCGATCAGGTGAAGAAGGGCTGCAGCGAGTACTTCGC
>WFWZ01000383.1 GCA_015490875.1 Planctomycetaceae bacterium | reverse complement strand
GCGCCTGGGTCGACAACGAGATGCCCGACCGGCGGCGCAGAGAAGCCGATCCACCGTTTCCGGGAGGGAATCGAGGTGCCTTGGCCGGCAAGGAACGTGCCCACTTCCTCTCCTTCGAGAATCCGCCTCAGCACATTTGGTTCACCTCCTCCTGCGATGACGACCGATTCGCCGGCTCGCGTTACCATTTGAGCTGCAGCCAGCTTGCCGGCCATCCCACCTTTGGATAGGTCGGACGTTTGGTCCTTCACCAGACGCCAGATCGACTCGTCGAGACGCTCGATGTATGGAATCAGCCGGCTGGAAGGATCTTCGGGAGGCCCATCGAAAAGCCCTGGGACGTGGGACAGCATGACCAACAGTGGGGCGCGCAGAAGGTTGGTCACGAGTGCCGCCAGTCGGTCGTTGTCTCCGAAGGTCGCTTGCAACTCGTCCACGGCGACCGTGTCGTTTTCGTTGATGATGGGGACGGCACGGTATTCGAGCAGCGACCGCAGCGTGTTGTGGACGTTCAGGTAACGGGTTCGGTCTTCCAGATCGCCGGCGGTCAGCAGCACTTGCGCCGCGTGCAGCCCCCATTGACGAAAGACCTGTTCGTACGTCTCGATGAGTTGCGTCTGTCCGACCGCTGCGACCGCTTGGAGCTGGGCCAGGTCGGTGGGGCGACGGTCGAGCCTCAGCCGTGCCATGCCGGCTCCCACCGCACCGGAACTCACCAAAACCACCTGCCGGCCCGACTGGACCGTCGACGCCACTTGCCTCGCCAAAGCCGAGATGCGGTTTCGATCGAGCCGTCCTTGGGCGTCGGTGAGAACGCGCGTCCCCACTTTGACCACAATGGTCGAAGCAGATTTCACGATGGTGGACCGTGGGCTGTTCGTCATGAATGCCAGGATAACGGAGTTTGCGGCCGACTCGGGAGGCCGGGTTATCGGAATCGGTTGCGCCGGAAAACGACACCCTAGTTGGTGGCTTGGTTGCGGGTCCTGCACGTGGCAAATAGAATCGAGGAACCTTGAGGAGAGAGCGGCAAGTCTCCCTTCCCAACATGCCTCGACGCCGGCGCGTCGCCCCGATGTGAATTCCCGATGAGCGAACTACATCACGAATGCGGCGTCGCCGCCATCTATCATCTTTCCGGGGAAGCAATCAGCCCGCTGGCGCCCGAACAGGGACCCGGCGAAGTCTCACGGCTCATGCCGCGCATGCTGCTGGACATTCAGAACCGAGGCCAGTTGGCGGCGGGGATGACGACCTACAACCCGCACCGCAACCAACTCATCGATACCCACAAGGACATCGGGTCGGTCGCCGAGGTGTTTCGGCTTTCGCATCCGGGCAAGAGCGAGAGCCTGATGCGAGAGTACGCGGGTTGTGCGGCAATCGGGCACGTCCGTTATGCCACGTGCGGCCAGGATGACCGCAGTTATGCTCAGCCGTTCGAGCGGCATCATTTGCAGCGCCGCAAATGGTTCAGTTTCGCATTCAATGGGCAGTTGGCGAATTACCTCGAGCTGCGCGATGCACTCCTGCGCGATGACGACTACCATTTGGCTCGCGAAACCGACACCGAAATCATCATGCACGAACTGAGTCGGCTGGTGTCGGGCGACCGCCGGCCGTCCTTCGTCGAAATGATGCGGACTCTCAGCGCCAAACTCGACGGCGCCTACAGCCTCGTCTACCTCAACGCGTCGGGGGACATGTTCGTTGCCCGCGATCCGCTCGGCATCAAACCGCTCTGCTACGCCAAAGAAGGCCCGCTCTTCGCCGCGGCCAGCGAAAGTGTCGCCTTGTTGAACCTCGGTTTTCGCCCCGAGAACATTCGACCGGTGGCGCCAGGCGAGATCATTTCGATCACCAATGGGAAGTTTTCCATCGAGCGGTTCGCCGAGAGTCCACGGAAAGCCTATTGCTTTTTCGAATGGATCTACTTCGCGAACGTCGCTAGTACACTGGATGACCGAAGCGTCTATCTGTCGCGGACGGCTTTGGGCGTCGAGTTGGCTCGGTTGGAAGCCTCCGACGGCCGCGTCCCCCTCGATGGCGATACGATTGTGGTCCCGGTTCCCGACACGAGCAAAGCGGCGGCCGACGCCATGGCGTACGAGTTGGGGATTCCCTCGAGGGAGGGCCTGATCCGAAACCGATACGCCGGCCGGACTTTTATCGAAGGCTCGAGCGGCCGCCGGAAGAAAGCCCAGACGAAATACACGCCTCTTCGAGAAGTGCTCGAGGGAAAACGAGTTTTTCTCGTCGAAGACTCCATCGTCCGCTCGACCACCATGAAAGTGTTGCTCGAGCGGATTCGTGAACTGGGAGGTGCTCGCGAAATCCACGTCCGAGTCGCTTGTCCACCCATTATCGCGCCCTGTTTCTACGGTATCGACATGTCACGCATCAGCGAACTGTTCGCTCCCAAGTTCGGAGTCGACGGCGAGCTGACCGACGAGGTTCAGGAGAAGATGGCGGAGGCGCTCGGATGCGACTCGCTCCGCTACCTCCCGGTGTCGGCCGTGGCGCGAGCCATCCAGAAGCCGAGTTCCGACTTGTGCCAGGCGTGCATCGTCGGCCGCTATCCCACTCCCGCCGGGGAGCGCCTCTACCAGATCGCCCGTTCCCGGTTCGCCGTCGGTGCCGACGAAGAGCGCACGTACGACACGGCCGCGTCGGTGAGCCAGTGACTGAAGCGGTCCAGGGGCGTGCTTGAGTGTGGCCTGACGTCATGCGCACTGATGCTATGATGACATTATGAAGACCACTATATGCATCGATGATGACCTGACGCGTGAACTCAAGCAGCGAGCGCAGGATGAGGGAGTTTCTCTGACGAAGCTCATCAATCGGTTGCTCCGAGTTGGCCTGCTTTCGTCCATGCATCCGAATCGCCGATGGCGTTTTCGCCAGGAGACCTTTTCGATGGGGTTGCCGCGTGCCGATCTGACGAAGGCTTTGGACTTGGCGAGTCGCTTGGAAGACGAGGAGATTGTCCGGAAGTCGGCGATGCGGAAGTGATCGTCCCGGACGCTAACTCCTTGTTGGAAGTGGCTGTTCGGAGTGTTTGCTCCAGTGAAATCGGCGGCGCACGTCTTGTTGGGAAAAGAGGCTCGCGCAAAGACGCGAAGACGCAAAGGAGGAAAGAGGAGTCGCCGAGCGCCGAGGGTGTCTTACTAAATCACCGTGCGCGATTCTGGGACGAAAGGAGGATTCTTGAGGAAGCCTATTGGGGTAGCGCGGCCGTGAAAGCAGCTAATCATAGTGTTTGAGAACAGCGTTTCCCGAGTTGGGAGGGCGAGGCTCCTGCCGAGCCCCAAAGGAGCCACAACGGCATCGCAGACACAGATCCGCAAGTCGCATATGACCGGCGTCTGGACGGTCGATGTCGGGTTCGTCCAGCATACAAGACGCGTGTTGGCGAAAGCCCGTTGCACACCTGCCATGCGTCATCCACCGATGGGCATATGGGATTCCGGCTCGGCAGGAGCCTCGCCCTCCCAGTCTATATATTCGTCCACGTTACAGTCGCCACCGTGCGGCACAGGGGTGTTAGTGTCTCACAATCGCGCACAGTGATTTAACGGCCTTTTCAGCACCACAGTCAACTGGTATCTTGGACGCTTTGTCGACAGGAACCCTCGATGATCGAGGTTCACTCCCCTTGCTCAACAGGAAGCCGATCATGGCCAAGCCGCATCGCAAGATTAAGAAAGCCAATCACGGAGCCCGCCCGGCCAACAGCCGAGTTCGCAAGGCGAAGCGTCAGCGAGTCAAGACGTAATCCTGCCATCTTCGGCCGCTCGCGGTCCTTTGCGGGCGAGTCCCCCCTTTCTGCCGGTTTTCGAGTAGATATCCGTGGTTGCCAAGTCCTTCTTCGTGCCGCTGGAAACTCTCGATTTCGACCACATCGTGGCCGACGTCGAGCAGATCCGCGCGGTCAATCCGCAACGGTACGAAATGGAACAACTGACGGCCATCATTTACGAGGACCTCGAGAACAACATCTGCGTCGGGTACAAGGACATCACCGACGAGGAGTTTTGGATCCGCGGTCACATGCCCGGAATGCCGCTCATGCCCGGCGTGATCATGGTCGAGGCGGCTGCCCAATGCTGCGGCTACTTCGCCAAGAAGCATGACTTGCTGGGAGCCGACATGATCGGGTTTGGCGGTCTCGAAGACGTGCGTTTCCGAGGGCCGGTCGTCCCCGGCGATCGACTCGTGATCCTCAGCCAGCTCGTGCAGGTGCGGCGAGGCCGGATGATCGTGAGTCGTTTTCAAGGCGTCGTGCGAGATTCCCTCGCCGTTGAAGGGACTATCAAGGGGATCCCCATCCCCATCGAGGCTTTGAAGCAGACCTTGGAGAAACACAAGAGTCAGCAGCAGCGATAAGGCTGCCCATCTCCCCCACTTCCTCTCGCCCGACACTCATGGGCCGACGTTCTCTTCGCAAGATCGATCCTGAGCTGGATCTGTCGCGGCACTACTTCGAGTGGCCTCAGTGTGGAAAACCCCTGCCGCTCGAGCGACTCCTGCCCGGATCCGGTCCACTCGAGATCGAGGTCGGTAGCGGGAAAGGGCTCTTTCTCGAGAACTTCTCAGCTCGCTATCCCGAGCACCGTTTTCTCGGCATCGAGCTGGCTCGCAAGTACGCTCGCTTCGCCGCCGCTCGACTGGTGCGTCGCGGTCGTACGAACGCCGTCGTCCTCCAGGGGCACGCCATGGAGATCTTCACTGAAGGTCTTGCCGACGCGATCGCCTCCGCCGTCCATCTCTACTTTCCCGATCCATGGTGGAAGAAGCGGCACCACAAACGCCGCATGATGAATCCGTTGTTCCTAGCCCAGGTCGCTCGCGTTCTCCAACCTTCCGGCACGTTCCACTTCTGGACGGACGTGCGCGAATACTTCGAGTTGGGCCTCGAGGCGGTCGCCGAGCGGCCCGAGTTCAGCGAGCCGACGTTTCCGCCGGAAGAGACGCCCCAGCACGATTTGGACTACCGCACCCACTTCGAGCGGCGGACGCGCTTGGCCGGATTGCCGGTCTACCGCGCGGCCTTCACACGCCTCTGACCAACCGCTCCACGAAACGCCCCTCGTTTTGCGTCGGCCGTTCGAGTCGTCCGTGATGGACGTACGTGAGTTGGCGGTGATCGAGTCCCATCAGATGGAGGATCGATGCGTGCAAGTCTCGTACGTGTACTTTTTCCTCCACCGCATACAGTCCCAGCTCGTCCGTCGCTCCGATCACCTGGCCTCCTTGCACGCCCCCTCCAGCCATCCACATCGTAAAACCGGTCGTGTTGTGATCGCGGCCGTCCCCTTTTTCGCTCATCGGCGTCCGTCCGAACTCGCCGCCCCAGACCACGAGTGTCGATTCAAGCAGCCCGCGTTGTTTCAGATCCTTGAGGAGGCCTGCCACGGGGCGGTCCATGCTGCGGCATTGCGGCGGGTGGAGTTTCTCGATTTTCGAGTGCGAGTCCCATTTGCTGCCCGCTCCATGATAAAGCTGCACGAAGCGCACACCTCGCTCGACGAGGCGTCTGGCCATCAGACAGTTCCGCCCAAACGCCGCCGTTTCCTTCTGATCCAATCCGTACAGATCCCGCGTTGCTTGAGTCTCCTGGGAGAGGTCGATGGCCACCGGAGCTTCCGCCTGCATCCGAAACGCCAGTTCATAGCTGCGCACGCGCGCTTCGAGTTCCGACTCCCACGGTCGTCGCTCTGCGTGCGCCCGGTTGGCCGCCTGCAAGAGCGCCAGTTTCGACGTCTGCCGCGAATGTGTCACTCCCTTGGGAGGACGCAAATTGGCGATTGGTTCCTCGCCTGGAGAAAGAGCTACTCCCTGATAAAGGGCTGGCATGAAACCAGCACTCCAGTTCCGCGGCCCGTTGGCCACGCGCGACTTGGAATCGGTCATCACGACGAACGCCGGAAGGCTGTCGTTCTCGGTTCCCAGTCCGTACGTCACCCACGACCCGAGCGACGGGCGACCTCCGACCACCGACCCCGTGTTCATCTGGCAGACGCCGCCGGAGTGGTTGATCCCGTCGGTCCAGCAAGAATGGATGATGGCGATGTCATCGATGCACGAAGCGATTTCGGGGAGCCATTCCGAAACCCAGATACCACTTTCCCCATGCCGTTTCCATTTCCGAGGACTGCCTAGCAGGGGAGACCGAGCCTCGCCCATTGGTGTAACGGGCACTTGGAAGGAGCTGGGAAGTGATTCACCGGCCAGCCGGTTCAGCAGAGGCTTGCGGTCGAACATGTCGAGGTGACTCGGGCCTCCCTCCATGAACAAGAAGATCACGCTCTTCGCCTGCGCTCGATGGTGGCCGAGTTTCGGTGCCAGTGGATCCGGAGACGTGGAACCGGAGGTCTCTTCGGCCAGCATTCCCCCCAGCGCGACGGCACCGAATCCAGCTCCCAGTTGAACCAGCCACTCGCGGCGAGTCCTGCCCGCTCGGTCTTCACTTGGATCGATCATCGTCTCTTTCACCACTTGGTTTTTTCTACGCGGCGCACAGAATCTCTTTGTTGTACGACGTTCAGTCGAGGTACAGGCAGGCGTTGGCATTCATCGCAATATGACACACATCGGTCAGTCTTTGGAACCTGGTTTTCTCGGATGAAAGATCGGCCTCTTCGCCACTCGTTTGACTTCGTAAATAGGCAACCGCCTGATCCTTCCAGACTTTCGGCGCCGGCCTTTGCCAAAGAAGCTGGCAGACGCGGTCAACTTGTTCTTCCGGCGTTTGCCATCCCTCGGCCACCACGCGTTGCGCTACTCGTTCGGCGATTTTCCAGATCGATTCGCTGTTCCACATCAATAGCGTTTGGAGTGGCGTCGTCGTCCGGTCTCGCGTTCCCACGCTGACAAAACCGGCCGGTGCATCGAACACGGCCAAGAGGGGATCGGGGGAGTTGCGCATCCGCCGCACATAGATCGACCGGCGTGGGAGCGTTCCCGAAACGCTCAGACCGCCGATGCGGCGATCGAGTCGCCCTGTTGCGGACCAGAGGAGATCGCGGAGTTGCTCGGCGGACAATCGCCGCGTCGCCGCATGCCAGAGCCAGCGGTTCTCGGGATCGCGCTGGAGGTTCTGTGGCGCGTTCGGATGAAACGTCGATTGGCGATAGGTCGACGACAAGAGGATCATCCGGTGGAGCTGCTTCAGGCGCCACGGTTGGTCGCCGCGGACGAGATGCCAGGCGAGATAGTCGAGCAGCCGAGGGTGCGACGGAGGCTGTCCCATTCGTCCAAATTCATTCGGCGTCTGTACGATGCCCTTTCCGAAATAGAGTTGCCAGATTCGATTGACAATGACGCGGGCCGGGAGAGGGTTTTCGGGATCGGTCAGCCAGCGGGCCAGTGCCAAGCGTCGCCCTGTCGAGTTGGGAGCGGTCTTCGGCGACTGAACGGAAAAGGGCGCCGAATCCAGAATCGACAACGGCCCCGGCTCGACGACTGTTTCCGTGCCTGGAATCTGCGTGGCCGTAGCGGCGCCTCCGGCATCTCGCACTGTCATCATGCGAGGCAATGGGGGAGGGCGACTGGCGTCCAGCTTCTTGCGGAGATCTTCCCACTCCTTCTTCTTGTTCCCTTTGAGTTTTTTCGGGATGTCGGCTCGGCGGTCGAGAACCTGTCGGTGGACCAGGTACGCCAGTTGCCGCTCGAGCCAATTGCGCTGCGATTCCGGTTTCGCGTAGATCGCTTGGACATCTTCGGGAAACTGGGCGACTTGGAATTGCTCGAGCGACCGTAGGATGGGATCTTCGATTTGCGCCAACTGCGCTTGCAGCTTTGCCGTTTGCCGTTCCCACTGTTCCAACTTCTGTCGGTGGTCGGCGATTTCGTCAGCGGAAGCTACAGGAGTGTCATCGTCGAACAGCAACGGAGCAAAGCAGGCTCGGAGGCGGTAGTAATCCTTGCGCAAGATGGGATCGAACTTGTGATCGTGGCAACGGGCGCATCCCATCGAGAGGCCCAGAAAAGTTTCGCCGATGACGTCGGTCAGTTCGTCGACGATCAACTTCCAGTGAAAACGTGCATCCCGCTGGTTCGATTCGTAGACACCCAGCCGCAGGAACGTCGTGGCGATACGCACGTCGGGGTCGTCGGGAGCCAGTTCATCGCCAGCGAGTTGCTCCATCACGAAACGATCGTACGGTTTGTCGCTGTTGAAAGCCGACACCACATAGTCTCGGTACCGCCAAGCAGATGTTCGGAAGGCGTCGGCCCGGTAGCCGTCCGATTCTGCGAAACGGACAAGATCCAGCCACATCTGCGCCATCCGTTCGCCGAAATGCGGACTGGCTAGGAGGCGATCCACCATGCGTTCATAGGCGACGTCTTCGTCCGCTGGGTCGAGGAGGAAGGCCTTGATTTCTTCGGGACCTGGTGGCAGTCCGATCACATCGAAGTAGACTCGCCGAATCAGTGTGCGGCGATCGGCCGGCGGTGCTGGTGCGAGTCCCTCGGACTCAAGTCGCGCCAAGACGAACCGATCGATGGCATTGCGGCACCACGACGGATTGCGCACGGGTGGGACCGGCCATGCACGAACGGGTTGGAACGCCCAGTAAGATCGTTCGGCTGGAGTAAAGTCGTGGCCACGGGAACGACGCAGCGAGGCGTGCGGGCCATTAGGCCATGGAACTCCTCGGCGGATCCACTCCTCCAAGACCCGCACTTCCGACTCGGAAAGCCGTTGTTCCGGCGGCATCTCTAGCGATTCATAACGGACGGCTTCGATGAGAAGGCTTTCGTCCGGTTTGCCCTCCACGATGGCCGGTCCGCTTTCGCCACCCTTCAAGGCGTGCTCGCGTGCATCGAGTCGCAATCCCGACTCCTGTTTGTTCTCGCCGTGGCAGGACAAGCATCGTCGCACGAGGAGCGGCCGAATTTGTTTTTCAAAGAAGGCGACATCCTCGTCCGACCATTGCGGGTTGCCTCCTTGAGCCCGGCTCGTTCCTCCGAGCCAACACGCGGCAAGCAGAGCGACCATACGACTCAACAACATCGCACGGGACGCCTGGCGGAGTCTTCGGACGTGTGGCATGGTGGCACCTTCGGGGCGAGGAAGAAGGTGAGGGGATGGATGGTGGGTGAGATGGGAAGTACGTCGGTATCGAATGCTTCTACTATCGCAATCGCCGTGGTCGGCGATCTTTCCAATTCTCTTTGGCCAAGTCCAGTTGGTCGAGGCGCACGCCGGTCTTGCGAGCTTCTTGAGCCGCGTATTGTCGCACGTCGCGTTGACGTTCCTCGTGCCAAGGATGACTCCGCAGAAAGCCGGGTAGGGGGACGCGACGTCCGCGATCTCGGTCGGCTAGTCGCTCGAAAAGGTCTGCGAGTGCGTCAGGATGATATCCGAGTTGCATCATCCAGCGGACGGCATCTCGATCGGCCTGGGTTTCTTGTTCGGGACGGAAGGGGCGCGCAAAGGCGTTCATCATGAGTCGCCCGCCTGCCATCAGGTCATCGAGGGAGCCGCGTTTCCACGAATTCTGTGCGGCGAGAAAGCTGCGTAGCGACTCGAGCTGATGGCCGCGATCGATGTGAGAGAGTTCATGAGCCAGGACACCGACGAGTGCGGCTTCCGATTGGGTGAACTCGAGCATCCCCGAGGTGATTACGACGCGCCCACCGGGGAAGGCGTGCGCGTCGGTCACATCGGTTTGAGCAATCCAAACGCGAATCTTCGGATAGCGCTGATGGTGGCTCATCAGCGGCCGGATCTCGGTCACGAGCTGTCGCACGTATCGATGGTCGGGTCCCGACGTGTGGAGTCGGATTCCCTGACGGCGAAGCTGGCGTTCGAACGCCGTGAACTGTTGTTCGCCGATCTGCCGTTCTTGCGCCACAGGGATTTCCACCTGCTCGATGCGCTGGCGCTCTTGAGGAGCGGGCGTGAGGAACCTTTCGAGCAGGTCGTCCTGGCTGACGGCGACTCCGCTACCTGATGACGCCAGCAGCACTGCTGCGATCGCTGCTATTCGAAGATCCGCCATCTCGCGTTTCCGTTGTTCGGAACTACTGCGTCCTGAGGCCTTGCCGGCCGTTGCCCCTCATTATATCGCACTTTCGGCGGTGCTGTAGCCAGCGCCTCCTGGCTTGGCAGTTGCATTCTCCGCCGAAGAAATCCCAATTCCCAGGAACATCGGGGTTTCTCGCAGAGTCGCAAAGTTTGCGGAGGGGAGTGAAAAAAACTTTTTGCATGGGTCTAAATCACGGTGCGCGATTGTGAGACATTGACACCCCTATGCCGCACGGTGGCGACTCTAACATGGACGAATACATAGACTGGGAGGGCGAGGCTCCTGCCGAGCCGCAAAAAGGGACTACTACGGCACCGTAGACACGGACTTGCAAGTCACAGACGGCCGGTGTCAGGACAGACGATTGCGGGTTCGTCCAGCATGCAAGACGAGGATTCCGGCTCGGCGGGAGCCTCGCCCGCCCAACTCGGGGAACGTTGTTCTTGAATACTATGATTAGCTGCTTTCACGGCCACGCTACCCCAAAGGCTTCGTCAAAACTCCTCCTTTCGTCCGAGAATCGCGCACGGTGATTTAGGAAGGCGTGCAGGTGGGGTCCAGTAACACTTTGACGCAGTCGTCACGGCGCTCTTGGAACATGCGGTAGGCGGCGGGGCCATCGCTCAAAGGAATACTCGGGTGCGTGATGACCGAAGCTGTGGGGATGTTCAATTCACCTGTTTCGACGAGGGGAACAACTTCTTCGAGCATCGATCGAACGGGACATCGGCCGGCTCGGTAGGTCAAGTTCTTGTCATAAGCAGCCGTCGGCGAGAATGCAAAGTGCTCGGAAGTGTGCACGCCGATGGCGACGATGGTTCCGCCTGGTCGGACCAATTGGAAGGCCAGTTCCTGAGCCACCGGGGACCCGACGGCTTCCAAGACGACGTCGGCGCCGGGACGCCCCTTCGCGCCGGCCAGCTCACGAATGCAGCCGGCAGCCTGTTCTGGCGGTGCAGGCGTGGCACCAAGTTCCTGGGCTCGGCGCCGCCGACTGGCCACGGGGTCGATGGCGATCACTTCGACCGCTTGGAAAAACCGAGCCGCCACGATGGCGCAGAGTCCGACGGATCCACAGCCCACGACGGCCACCAGATCACCGGGTTTGATGCAGGCCGATTTAGCACAGAAGTAACCGGTCGTGAAGTTGTCGCCCAGCAACAGAGCTTCTTCGGGAGAGAAGGCTGAGGGGAGGCGAAGGAGCGTCGAATCGGCCAGCGGGACGCGGACGAACTCGGCTTGAGCTCCCTGAAGGCCTTCGCACGATTCGGCGGTGCCCTCTGGCGGTAAATAGCCGAAGAGTTGGCCTCGCGGGCAACGGGCACTCAAGCCTCGTCGGCAATAGAAACAGTCACCGCAACTCGTCGTAAACGGACTGAAGACCCGATCGCCCGTTCGCAGATGTTCCACGCGCGAACCGACAGCAACGACTTCGCCGACAAATTCATGTCCGGGGATGGTGCCCGGAGCTGTCGACTCGCGCCCCAGGTATGGATGCAGATCCGAACCGCAGATGCCGGCTCGGTGAACGGCGACGATCACGTCGGTCGGTTGCTCAATACGAGGATCGGGAAGCCCGCTGTGGTGAACCAGCCGTTCGGGCCCTTCCAGGACCAGTGCTCTCATGGAGGAACCTTGCGTGGCAACGTTGTCAGGGATGTCTGATGGGCCGTCAACGTGAGACGATCATCATCGCGGGCTCGGGGGGTTGGCGAAAGCGGGGACCAGAAGATGCCCAATGCTGCGAGCCTCATTTGTTTCGCGTGGAAGAACACCCGCCAGCGAGGTGTTCGGTGGTCCCCCGATTGGTCTCAGAAGGCAGCAGCGAGATTAGGTGGCGCCGGTGAGATCCGCTATAATCGGAAGCGGCTCATTTCATGAGAGGCTGCCCTAGGATTTCCGGCCACAAGAAAAACGACGGACGTTGCGTGCTGCGCCCGGAGGTCTTGTTGCACGACTTGAGGGTTTTCCGACGCGGCCGGCGACTTGTCACCAACCCATTCGGTCTCCTCACGAGGAGGGATGGTCATGCGCATCCGATGTCCGCACTGTTCGCAGCCGATCGAGATTGTTCCTGATGTCGAATCGAAATCCATTGTGTGTCCGAGTTGTGGCAGTGAAGTCGGCTTATGGAGTCCTGACGAACCGACGGCGACCATGCCGTTGGCGGACCCACCTCGGTTAGATCATTTCGAACTGCTCGAGGAAGTCGGGATTGGGCAGTTTGGTCGAGTCTGGAAGGCGAGGGACCGCGATCTCCGTCGGTTCGTGGCGGTGAAGGTGCCGCACAAGCGCGAACTCAGTTCTCGAGAATCTGCGTTTTTCATGCGTGAGGCGCGCGCTGCAGCGAGGCTCAATCATCCCAATATCGTATCGATCCACGAAGTCGGGCTTGCCGACGGCCGCATGTATATCGCCAGCGAATTCGTGGACGGACCGACGTTGCGAGCATGGAGCGATGTAACCCACCCCGACCCCCATCGTGTGGCTCGTATTTGCTGGAGAATCGCTCAGGCACTCGACTACGCTCACCGACAAGGTATCATCCATCGGGATCTCAAGCCGAGTAACATTCTGATCGATGAATCGGATGAGCCTCATATTACCGATTTTGGTCTAGCCAAACAGGATGGCGCCGAAGCGACGATCGCCGTCACAGGCCAAGTGATCGGTACTCCCGCGTATATGTCGCCGGAACAAATCCGGAGCGGACATGATGTCGACAACCGGAGCGACGTTTACTCGTTAGGCGTCATCCTGTACGAGATGCTGACCGGCAGACGTCCTTTCCATGGAGGTCGGCGCATCTTGTTCCAGCAGGTCCTTCACGACGCTCCGCCGTTGCCTCGTGCCTTGAATCCGAACATTCCCAAAGACTTGCAGACCATTTGCTTGAAGGCGTTGGAGAAGAACCCCGATGCACGTTACCAGACGGCGGAAGCGATGGCGGAGGACCTGGAGCGGTTTCTCGATGGTCGTCCGATTCTAGCCAAACCGCCCTCGCAAGCCGTTCAGGTCCTCCGGTGGTTCTACGATCGGCCGGCAGTCGCTTCCACGATCGTTCTGGCTCTGCTGGTGCTGTTTTTGCTTCGATGGACATGGGTCCGTCCGGACGGCGCTGGCGATATGACAATTGTCTCAGGGGACGACCCAACGGTACCTGTCGTTAATGCGCCGGTAGTCCAGATTGACACGGTACCCACGGGAGCCAACGTAGTCCTTTATCCGGTCGATGATACCCTTGTGTCGGTCCACACCGACCGGCCCTTGCGCCTTGGAAAGAGTCCTGTGAGGAAGAGAATCCCACCGGGGCTCTATCTCGTGGTCGCCTATACACGGGGTGAAAAGATGTTTCATGAGGTATATCGACGAGTGCCCGGTTTTGCGCACCAGGCTCCCGAGCCGATGCCTCCCAACGCCTGGAGGACTGATGCCAACGACGTCGTCCATTTGGCTTCCATCCGGTTGTTTCCTCAAGCCGAAGTGGTCCGGTCGATGATCCATGTACAAGGAGGTTCCTTCGTCGGTCGCCGGCCGGGGTTTCTCGCCAAGCAACAGATTGTCGTGCCGGACTTCTACGTCGATGCCACGGAGACTTCGTACGCCATGGCGGGCGAAGCCGGCGTGACCGATTTGGGAAAGATTACTCAAGGGCTGGCCCGGGATCCCCATGCTCCCATCACGAAAGTACGCTGGAAGACCGCTGCGTGGATCGCCGAACGCATGGGCAAGCGACTTCTGACGATTTCCGAGTTCCAATACCTGATGCAAGCCAACGCCGGCGACCTATGGACAAGTCAGCCGTGGCTGGATGAGCCCGATTCTGAAGTGCACCATGTCCGCGACCCGGCGCTCGATCGCTTGACGTCTCGCAAGTTCTCCGGTCCGATCATCGGATTGCGCTCGAACGTGTGGGAGTGGTCCGTGTCGGGGAGTTCCGCCAGCGACGGAGCTCTTCCCCTGCGGCTCATTCATGGCAAGATGCCCGGAAATGTGCCAGGAGCCCCGCCACGCTTGCACTTTGTCGCGCGGCCGTGGCTGCCGGGACACGTCGATGTGGGCCTGCGCTGCGGGCGCAGCACTCGGCCTCGCATCGCTCCGAGTGACTTTGTCCAGTTCCATCCACAGCCGTCACAGGCCTCAGTCACCCCGCGTTAGCAAAAGGGTCGCCGCGAAGCTGCGAACGGACGCTACCGTCTTTCGATCGCCTTCACTTTGACTTGCCTTGGGTCGGTTTCGGCTGTAACAGGGGCACGACGAACTCGATTTTTCGGCCCACTTCGAAGACGACCCTCGCCGCTCGATTGCCATCGGGAAACTCGTAGCAATAGAGGACTTGACCTTCATATGCTTTCTTGGCGTCTTCTTTTGAACACTTGCTGATTTCAATAGCGATCGGAACGATGCTGTTCAGCGGGACGCGTTTTGAGTTTCCTTGGGTCGGGTTTGGAATCTGCACGAGTCGAACATGGGCGCATCGTTCGAGGGGCTCGCCCTTCTTGCGCCGGAAACTCTCGGGAAGACGGAATTTGACGTGAAACGTGAGCGATCCCGGCTGCCCCTGTCCCGGTTGGCAGTGTCCGATCTCCGGCTTGAAACACTGCGGATCGAGCCATTGAAATATGTGGTTTCCAAATTGGTCGAAAAGCGTGACGCGATGCTTGCCGTTGTGCGGTATTTTGCGGCCTTTCGCATCCTCCAGGTAACTGCCGCAAGTGGCGGCCGTAGGATTGCTGCACGCGTTGGCGGCGAATGTGCAGTTCGATTTACACTCGAAGCAGTCGTCCCAGATGCTCTCCATCATGTCGCAGTCGGTGATAAGGAAAACCTTATACAGACATTTGTCTCCATCCATTACTGTTTCCAATAGATCGATCCGGCAGTAGTCATAGTTGGTGAGCCTCGCTTGGTTCTGCTGGCCGCTCGATTCGTTTCCACAACACGGTTTCTTCTTCCCATCGGCACCGCCAATGAGGAGGACGATTGCCACGATGGAAAACGCTACGAGCAACTTGGATGCTGACTTGCACACGGAATTCATGAAAAGCTACCTCCCGGCCCCGCAAGGGTCGAAACCATGCCCCGCTCTTTCACTGCCCCGGCGACTCGCAAGAACGCGATCGCGCTCCGATTGACACGACTGTGTCTCGCATGCCGCAGTTTAACCGATCCACGACTTGATGACAATCACCGAAATGTTATCCTAAGGTGGTGACATCCCCCCCACCCCTCGTTTCCCGCCTGCGGAGATTCCCCATGCGACGGTACGGCCTGCCAAGACGCTCCTTTTCGATCTGCCTACTGTATTGCCTCCTCGTGACTTTCGCTCCGCCAGTAAGCGCGGATTCTCCTGTCATCCAGATCGGCTCGCGCCGGGAACTGTTCGTGGACGACTACCTCATCGCCCAAAGAAAAGGCGTAACGTTACAGCTCCATCATCCGGTTCCCCGCGAAGTGGCACTCGTACACGACGCACCGTGGGAAGGGACCGGCTGCGGTTATCACAGCGTCTTCTTCGACGGCAAGAAGTACCGCATGTACTACAAGGCATGGCAACTCGATGTGCTCCAAGGCAAACTCCGTACGAACCGCCATCCTTTGTACTGTTGCTACGCCGAGAGTCCCGATGGCATTCATTGGACGAAACCGAAGCTGGGGATCCACGAGTTCGAAGGATCTCGCGATAACAACATCGTCTTGGTCAGCGGCAAGATGGGGCCGCTCGACATCGACGCCGGTCATCCGGCCGTATTCCTGGACGACCGTCCCGGCGTTCCACCGGAAGCTCGATTCAAGGCCGTTGTCCGCTCGCGAGGTGCTCACGGCCTGGCCGTGCTGCAATCCCCCGACGGCCTCCATTTCCAGCCGCTCACGCCCGCTCCCATCCTCGGCAAACGTGGCGCGTTCGACTCCCAGAACCTGGCTTTCTGGGACCCCAACATCGGAAAGTACCGAGCCTACTGGCGGTATTTTACTCGAGGCACCACAACGAAAGAGAAGTGGCAGCCGTCAGGCGTCCGCGCCATTCGCACGGCTGTCTCCGATGACCTGGTGCATTGGTCGCAATTCGCCGATTTGCAATATGAGGACTCACCGCCGGAGCACCTCTATACGAACCAGATCAAGCCCTATTACCGCGCGCCGCATCTCCTGATCGGCTTTCCGACTCGGTATGTCGACCGAGGCTGGACGCGGTCGACCGAGGCGCTGCCGCAGTTGAAGGAACGTCGCCTACGTGCTTCATCGGTGCGTCGCTACGGGACGGCGATCACCGAAGCGCTGTTCATGACGAGTCGCGACGGGGTTCGTTTTCACCGGTGGAATGAGGCTTTCTTGAGGCCGGGTATCGAACGTCCGGGGACGTGGCAGTATGGCCAGCAATACGTCGCATGGCATGTGGTGGAGACACGAAGTGCGCTTCCCGGAGCTCCCAACGAATTGTCGCTCTACGCGACCGAGCGGTATTGGCACGGACCGGGCACGGTGTTGCGTCGCTACACGCTCAGACTGGACGGCTTCGTTTCCGCACATGCGCCGGCCGTGCCCGGCGAATTGGTCACACGGCCACTGGTGTTCAAAGGGACGGAGCTTCACCTCAATTTTTCGACCTCCGCCGCCGGGGCGATCCAGGTGGAACTCCAGGACGAGAGTGGGAAACCGCTTCCGGGCTTCGAGTTGTCCGCATGCGATGTCGTCTTCGGCGACACGATCGATCGCACAGTGACGTGGAGAGGTTCGAGCGACGTGGGTGCGCTTGCCGGCAAGCCGGTGCGCCTTCGTTTCCGACTCAAGGATGCGGACCTTTATGCGTTTCAGTTCACGGGCTCGGAACACTAAGAGCACATGATACAGCCCCGACGGTGTCGTCCTTGTCCTTTGGGGGTGCTCGTTCCAGCCGGAAGTTTTGTAGGTCTTTCCAAAACCTACCGATCCCTCTCAGCGTTCTTTGCGTCTCCGCGAGAACATTCTCTGCGGCGCGGCTCTCGCCGCGTCGTGGCGAGATTCGCTTTGCTTGAGGCACCTCGCACAGTCGCGGAGGGGTATCTCGCAGAGCCCCGGAGAGCGCGGAGATTCCGCTAGCGTTGCTTCCATCCGGTCGAGCGGCTTCCGGTCGAGCGGATTTTTTCTGTTTGGGCGCGTCAGGATCGGCAGGACCGGCCGTCACAGGGAGTAAACGGCATCGTGGTGCTGCCGTGAAGAAATGGACCGGTGATGGCAACGGAGGTCGATGATGAACGGAATCGCGGGTGATGGACTATGGTGTGGACAGAAGTGCTTCTTCTCGGCGAGAAAACTGGCGGCAGGCTGGTTGTTTGCTCTTACTTTTCTTCCTTTAGCCAATGCCCAAGCAGGAAAGAAATGGTACGTCGGCTCTCGACATCCCGCCTCCCAGCTCGTGTCGATCGACAAGATTGACCATTCGGTCTGGAATGATTTGCTCCGTAAGTACGTGGATAAAGACGGCAAAGTCGACTACGCCGCGTGGAAGGCGTCTCCCGGAGACATGAGCCGGCTCGACCAGTATCTCCGCCAGCTCTCGTCCGCCGATCCTTCGCGGTCTGCTGCCCGTGCGGCGAAGCTCGCGTTTTGGATCAATGCCTACAACGCGGTGACGATCCGCGGGATCCTTCGCGAGTACCCCACAACGTCGATCCGCCGGCACACGTCGAAGTTCGGCGGATACAACATTTGGAAGGACCTGCTATTGATTGTGGGGGACCATGCTTATTCGCTGGAGCACATCGAACACCGGATTCTGCGCAAGATGAAAGAACCACGAATTCATTTTGCGATCGTGTGTGCGTCGAATGGTTGTCCGATCCTTCGGAACGAGGCATACGCGGCCCAGAATCTGGAGCGGCAACTTGAGGAGAATGCTCGGCGGTTTTTTCAAGATCCGTCGAAACTTCGCTTTGATCCTCGGACGAGGCGATTGATGCTTTCGCCTATTCTAAAGTGGTTCCAGGAAGACTTCGGTTCGAGTCCCCAAGAGGTTCTTACAACCATTCGTCCCTACCTACCGGAGAGCGTGGTACGGGCGGCGACACATGGCGGGGTGGAAATCGACTACCTTTCCTACGACTGGAACTTGAACGACCGGCGCAGCGTGGCGAGGCGGCGGTAAGTGCGTCTGCTTCAAATCGTGGCCGCGAGTCGATGGTTGCGCCACCAGAGTACCATGGCGACGCCGGTGCCGACCGCCACCGCTCCGGAAAGTCGAAAATAGGCGGCTGCCGGCGTTGCCATGTATCCGGCGAAGGCGGCGCCGACGCTTCCGACGCCCAGCCCCATTGCAAAGCTGAAACCGTAGGCGAGACTTCGACGGCGCAGGGACGAGTACTTGGCTACCAGCGAATTGTAGATCGGCTGGTGCATGAAATGGACGAGTACGAAGACGGATGCGGCCAAGACACGCCATCCGCCGGTGGCGACTCCCATCCAGGCCAGAGCCGGAATGGCGGCGACCAGTACCGACAGCAGTTGCCATTCGAGTTTCGCTGGTCGCGCCCAGTTTCCGGCGATCCATTGGCCTACACAACCGACCAGGAGGATGGCGCCGGTGATGGCGGCATCCTCGCCCGCCCACTGGGTCCAGCTCCCGGGGATGGCGTGTACATACCGGCGCAGGAAGGTCATCACTGCGGAATAGGTGAACCCCTGCAACATGCCGATCGTCACGAGCAGTGCGTAGGAGCGAACGTCGACGGCGTTTTGTTCGGCTGACACTTCTTTGCGACGCTCGTGTTCGGCGGCGCGTGGATGGCGCCGGCCCCATTGCCAGAAGACGCTTCCCAAGAGCAGTCCTACCGCGGCCAGGAGCCAGTAGAACGCTTGCCAACTTCCGCCGACAAAGAGGACAGCCGCGGCCAAGAACGGCGCACCTCCGATGCCGGCCGATCCGAAAATGCCATGGACCCCAAGCGCCTTCGTTCGATTTTCGGCAGTCGTCTCATATGACAAGAGTGCCAATCCGGCCGGATGGTAGATGCTTGCCGCAGACCCCATCGCGAACATCAGCACGAAGAGGAAGGGGAGGGGAACTGCTTGGGCGACGAGGATCGACGCGAGGCCGCAGCCGACGAGGTAGAGAACGAGCAAGCGGGGAGCGCCGAAGCGGTCGACGAGCCATCCTGCAAGCATGGCTCCCATGCCGAAGGGAAACCGCCATACCGACGAGAGCAAACCGGTCGTGCGCGTGTCGACACCGTAGGCCGCGGCCAGATCGACTTCGACCGCGGGTAGCGACAATTCAAAGACGTGCACCAATGCATGGGCACACGAAACCAAGAGCACAAGACGCCATTGCCGGGAATTCATGACCGACTCACCTCGATCCATCGTTTCAAGACGTGTTGTGCCGCACCCGAATCGATTGCCTCTTCGGCCTCGCGTGCCAGTGTGATCCAATCCTCGCTCCCACGGTGCAGCCCGATGGCCGCAGCGGCATTTATGACGACGAGGTCTCGAGCAACGCCTCGAGTTCCTTCCAGCACGGATCGAATCACGCGAGCACTTTCCTCGGCGGATGTCACGACCGTGTCACTCCATGTTCGGCGGACGATCCCGAACTGTTCCGGGCGCCATCGTTGATCACGCACACCTTCACCATCGACGACTTCCACGTTCGTGCGGGAGGCTGTTGTGATTTCATCCAGTCCATCCTGGCCTTGCACGAGCAGGCTTCTTCGAGTTCCCAGTTGCGCCAGCGCCGCGGCCAGTTTTCGCCGTGCGGCGGCAAGACCGACACCGATCAGTTGGAAGGGAGCGCCCGCCGGGTTGGCCAGAGGGCCCAAAAGGTTGAAGATCGTGGGAGTCTGGAGACGCCGACGGGCCGCGGCGACGTGCTTCATGGCAGGGTGAAAACGAGGAGCGTAGCAAAAGCCGATTCCTACCTCATCGATGCAGCGAGCAACCCGCTCGGGTGGTAAGTCGATCGTCACGCCGAGGGCTTCAAGGACATCGGCCGAGCCGCTGCGGCTGGTGACACTTCGGTTGCCGTGTTTGGCGATCGGGACGCCGCACGCTGCCGCGACGATGGCGGCTGCCGTGCTGACGTTGAAGGTGCCACTTCGATCTCCGCCCGTGCCGCAGGTATCGACCAGATCGGTGCGTGTGGGGAGGACCCGGCACATGTGGGTTCTTAGCGATTCAGCCGCGCCGACGATTTCCTCGACCGTCTCGCCTTTGGCATGGAGAGCGGCCAGGAAAGCAGCCATCTCGCCCGTGTCGAGACTTCCGGACATCATGGCGTCCACGGCCGCGCGCATCTGTTCGCGATCGAGATCTTCCCCTCGTTTCAACTGCTCCTGCCATGCTTGCCATCCCATTTCCGACTCCTCTTCCTGGCGCTCGTGGAGTTGCACTCGAGCAGCAGTGTGCCTCATGTTGCAGCGCCAAACCGTAGACCGTACAATGCCTTAGGGTTGGTTGCCAAGAGGGTCGCTTGAGGCCGGGCGGCTACCGCAACCTCGAGGTTCACGAAGCTGGAGACAGGATGGCTCGGAAGTTCGTCATCGATTGCGACCCGGGGATCGATCGGGCGCTCGCTTTGAGTCTCGCCCTCTTCGCACCGGAGATCGAAGTCGTGGCGGTAACGGCGGTGGCCGGTACGGTCGACGCCGAACAAAGCACCTTCAACGTGCAACTCGTGATCGAACAGACTGACGCGCCTCGGCTTCCGCGCGTCGGCGCGGCGCGCCATGTCGAAGGCGTGCCGCTGGCCAACGGTAGGTTGCTGCACGGTAACGATGGCTTGGGAGATTGCGGGTATACTACCTCGAAACTCCATCACCAGCACCCCTCAGACAAACTCATCTGCGACGCCATTCGGTCCGCACCAGAGGAAACCTCGATCCTCTGCTTGGGCCCGCTGACCAACATTGCAGCCGCCTTCCAACGCGACCCGGAACTGCCCGACCTCATCCACGAGTTAATCATTTGCGGCGGGACGGTCTGTGCGCCCGGAACAGTGGCCCCGACGGCCGAATTCAACATCTTTTGCGATGTGGCCAGCGCTCGAAAAGTGCTTCGGACGCCCTTGGCGATCACGATCGTGCCGCTCGATGTCACGCGCGCCGTTCCCTTTTCGATCGACTTTGTGGAACGACTCCCCAACGCGGCGACTCGGGTCGGCAGCTTTTTGAGAAAGATCACGCCGCACCTGTTCCGGAGTTATCACCACCATCTTGGGCTCGAGCATGTCTATCTCGAGGCGGCCGTGGCAACGATCGCGGCTTTGGAACCCGAGTTGTTCGAGCGGCAATCATGGCCCGTAGATGTCGAAACGGCTGGAGAACTGACACTGGGCCAGACGGTCTTCGACCGTCGCCCTCGGCGATACTCGCCTCGAGAATCGCTAGTCGAAGTGGCCTGCTCCACCGATCCCGAGGCGGTGGTGCGGCGGGTGATCAGCGGGCTGCAGCGAGCGGCCAGCTAGAGGCGTCAGGTCATGGAGCCATCTCGGTCGCGGGACGCGGCGACGCCACCGTCTCGGCCGTGTTGCGAGGCGTTCCCATCTGGACTTCCACGCGGACCGGCTTGCGATTTCTCAGGACCATGATTTCGACGCGCTTGCCCAGCGGCGTGAGCTTCACTTGATTGACAAGGTGTTTGTCATCTTCGATCGTCACGCCGTCGTAACGCAGGATGATGTCGCCGACGCGCAGTTCCGAACGCGAGGCGACCGATCCAGGTTCAATGCTGCTGATGCGGGCTCCCATGTAGCGAGGTAGTCCCTCGCGACGTGCCGCGGATTCGTCGTATTGCGAGTCGAGACGCACGCCCAAGAAGGCACGGGTGACCGAGCCCGTTGTCACGAGCTGCCTCGCAATGTCGATGGCGATATTGATGGGAATGGAAAAACCGATCCCGTCGTTGCCTCCCGAATTGCTGGCGATCGCCGTATTGACTCCAATGACCTCGCCGCGGATGTTCACCAGTGGTCCTCCGCTGTTCCCTGGGTTGATCGCGGCGTCGGTCTGAAAAAAGTTCTGGTACTGGACGCCTTCCACTCCGAGTTTCAAGTCGCGACGTCCCTTGGCACTGATGATTCCCATGGTAATCGAGTGGCTCAGACCGAAGGGGCTTCCCACGGCCAACACCAGGTCGCCGACTTCGACGGCGTCACTGTTGCCGAGTCTCGCTGCCACCGGTGTGTCCGTTGGAAGTTTGAGTACGGCGACGTCCGTGCCTCGGTCTTCCCATGCCGCCTGCGCGTAGAACACGCGCCCGTCCGCTAAACGCAATTTGATTTGATCGACCGGCGCGTTCTTGATGACGTGACGATTGGTCAAGACGTACCGATGGCCGTCGATCTCGACAATTATTCCCGATCCTGCTTCATCGATCGATCGACGGCCGTCGAGCTTATGAGCTTCGATGTGAACGACGGTCGGGCGGACGAAGCGAGCGACGCGCTTGAGCTGCCGGTTGAGCCGCTCCACCCACGCGGCTTCCCGCTGGATCGTTTCGAACTCGGCGGCTCGAGCTTCCAGCGAGGGGGTCGGCAGCACATCCTGCCCGGCTGCCGGAAGTGTTGCCGTGGCGAGCCAGAGTATGCATCCGAGTTGAGCCACTCTGCTAGCGAAAGCACGGCGCATCGAGTATCCCCCTTGGCAAGGCCACCATGTTGCGTCGATGGTGATGTGGGCGCCGGACCGAGACCGACGCCACCCTCCTGGCCGCTTCGCGCTGAGCAGCTTTCGGAGCGCTGGGCCCTGGAGGATCGGAGGCGAGCATGTTTGAGGAGCGTCGAGGGGAATCGCCGCGAGTCCCGAACGTTGGGGTTCATGCGGCACCCGCTGCCTGTCCCCTCCCGCCACCTCGGCTCGCTAGAGCGTGTCCAGCTCCAAGTCGCCGATCACCGGCTCTCGATCCGGATCGCTCGTCTGCATTAAACGTCCCCAGTCCGCCTGATGTTCCGGTGATTGGCGGCGTTTTTCCATTTCCCGTTGAGCCTCGATGCACGTCGTGGCATACGGCAGGGCCTGTAGACGCGCCAGGGGGATTGGCTTGCCGGTTACTTCGCAAATCCCATAGGTTCCATTGTTCATCCGTTCCAAGGCGCGCTCGATCTGAGCCAACTCGCGGCTTTGCACTTCGGCAAGTTGTGAACTGAGTTCGTCTTGAGCCGAGTCAAGAGCGGCGTCGAGCAGGTCGCCCTTGCTCTGTTCCCGCAGCTCCTGCAAGAGGCTCAAGTCGCCCTGCAGCGCCAGACGAATCGCCTCGCGCCGTCGCAACAACACTTCCTTCAGCTTGGCGATCGCTTCTTTTCGTCCCATGGTTCTCGGCTCGCTCTTTCGGTTGGCCTCGTACGTGGATGAACCGGATGCCGGTCGGCCCATGGACGCCCGGAAAGGGCTCCAAAAGCCACATCCCAAGCCTAGTGCGCAAAACGGCACCTGCGTGGTGGAAAAAGGAAGCTGCCCGTGTAAGGCCGCTCCACGCGCCTTGGGTTCATCGTCAAAACCGGCGCGAAAGTGGAGCCGAAAATCGGAGAAACCGGCAAATCCTGCCGGAGGCCCGACGGGATCCCCGCCTTTCGGCCGTAGGGGCTCATCGCGCAAGAGCGTCTGACGTTGCCACAAAGTGGCGGGGTGGCGCTTTAGTCTGCTGCGACGTCGTAGCAGTACAGATACTCTTGATCGCGGAGGTAGAGTCGGCCGTGGCTGACGACCGGATGGGTCCAGATACGGCCTCGAGGACTCCGGATCTTGGACTTCGGCTCCAATTCGAACCGTCCGAACTCTTGCCAACCCTCGGGAGTGGCTCCCGCGAGCACGACCGTGCCTTTCCGCTCGCCCAGGCAGTACAAACGCCCGTCGGCATACGTGACGGCTCCCTTGGCCAGTGCCTTCCGCTCGTTCCAAACCACTTCGCCATCATCCATCTTCAGGCAGGTCCAGCCGCCACCATCAGAATAACCGTAGATGTGGCCGTCGAGCAACAACACGCCTCCGTGGTGGTTCTTCATGTTCTTGTTGAAGTAGACTTCTTCCGCCTTCCCGCCGTCGAGCCGGATCAGCTTGCAGCCCACGCCATACCCGGCAGTGATGAACAGCCGGCCGTTGTCATAGACGGGAGTCGGGATGACAGCGGTCCTGCCGGGAAAGTCGACTCGCCAACGCACCTCTCCGTTCTCCGGGTTGATACCGACGACCTCCGAGACAGTCAGTTTGACGTACGTCGGTGGCGACTCGAACCGGATGATCGACGAATAGTGGACTTGCGACTCCATGTCGCCACACTTCCAGATTGTCCGACCTGTTCTCTTGTCCAATGCGACCACTGCTGCATCGGGAGCGCCTGGCGAACAAATGACACGATCACCGTCGACCAATACCGACTCGGTGTAGCCCCAATTCGGACGACGACCCCCGAAGTCCTTGACGAGGTCTTTCTTCCAGATGAGTCTGCCTCGGGTGGCGTCCACACAAATCAAGACGCCCTGGCCGCCCAGCGCATAGACCCGATCTCCGTCGACCGTCGGCGTAGCTCGAGGACCGTCCCCCCACCCGTTCCTGAGTACCTTACCGATGGGTACCGTCCACTTGGTTTTGCCCGTTCGCGTATCGAGGCAGAACAGCCATTCCGTTTCATAGTCGGGACTCGTCCCCATGATATAAAGTCGGTTGCCCACCACGGCCGGGCCACCATAACCTTTGCCCAGATTCCGAACCAGCCAGAGTCGCCGCGGTCCTCCCTCGGGCCACTTCTGCAGCAATCCCGATTCGGCTGAAATGTCGTCTCGGGCGGGGCCGCGCCACTGAGGCCAGTCGGAGCCCGATCGCCCAGACGTACTTCCCCGACGATCACGATCGGCACCGCATGCCACAGCCGTGCAGACCAACAGTCCCAAAATCAGCCCAAGCGACCATCGGTTCTTCATCCTCATGCTCTTGTTCTCCAGTTCCCAGGACCCAAGTGGAAGGGGACCACTGATACTCGCGATCCGGCTGCCCTCCAAGCCTCTACTTCGCCACCCCGGATATCCCGAAGTCGGTCTTTGGCGGTTACGACCAATTTCCATCGTAGAGCGTGGTCAGCGCACGTTGAACCCGGCCGCACCAATCCATGATGCGCCCGGGTACCCACACCCCCCACGAAGATGTCTTCGGAACTACGATGGCCGCCGTTCCCGACAGCCGCTTAAGCGACCACCCGTGTTACATCTGACCGCTATCCCACGAACCAAGGCCGTCGCGGAGAGAACCCATCATGTCTTCCCATGGCGGCAACCCGTTCTCGAACTGCTCGCGAAACTGGCCGTAGATCTGTTCCCAGTCGATATCGGGCATCGAAAAATCGCTTTGGTCCATGCCAGTCCACTCCGAGTACCGCTGTTCGTATTCCTGCTGCAACTCCTCGGCAAACCGATCCAAAAGTGACTCGAGCTCGCCCGACTCGTCGCTTAGCACGTCATCGATCAGGCGGTCATAGTCGAGCCCCGCCAGGTCACTCGGGTCGACCTCCAATGCCTCCATCAATTCCCGCACCGTTTCACTCACCGTATCCGGCAGCTGCACATTGCCGTCGGCGTCGATCAGGTCGCCCGCGTTTTCATTCAGGAACTGGATAAGGTCGAGGGCGTCGCGAGGCGAAACGATGTTATCACCTGTCACGTCGGAAAACATGTTGATGTATTCGTCCGGTGCCGGGATCTCGACCATGCGAGCGCCATTTTCATTGAGGTCTTCGACCACAGCGAGCGCATCCTTGGGAGACACAATCTTGTCACCGGTAACGTCCATTCGGTTCCACGGGTTGTGCCACGGTCGCCACTGCAGCGGACGGACGCCGCCGCGCAACACTCCGTCAGCATCGGAAGTGTCGACTTCGACGTAGGCTTCGCCCGCTCGCATCGCATCGACCAAGGAGGCCAGCGTGCCATCGAATCCGCTCTCTTCAACAGGAGAGATGTCGTCGTCGGTCAGCGTGCCGCGAACAGCGATCCCGTCGAATTGCCCCGCATTCAAATCAAACAGCGTCGCCACCGCCGGGCCGTCCGATCCCGGCTTGCCGAGGTGAATCGTAGCCGAATCGACTCCCGCCAAGTGAGGCACTCGCACGCGATACCTCATCGACTCGCCATCGCGACTCAGGAAGAACCTCGCCACACCGCCTCGCATCCACACCGGCATCGGCGGCATCTCAAGCGAAGGTTCTCCCTCACCGGGAGTTCCTCCATCTTGCCCTGTGTTTTCCTGATCCGTGGGCGACTCCACCGGACGCAAGATCGCCACGAATTGTCTCGCTGCCATCTCGGGGCGGTCAGGATGCCCGTCTTCGTCGTGAGGTGGCATGTCGTCGACCGGAGGAGCTTCCTCCATTCCGGCCATCATCGGCATGACCATCACGCCTTGAGGGCCGCCAGGTACGGCCAACTCGCGATAGAACGATTGCATCTCGCGCCCCGCTTCGACGGGGTCGAAACTGGGCAGCGGAACCCCGTCTCCCCCGACGGGCACGAGGGACAAAACACGGCGGTCCTCAAGCGACTCGACGATGAGCTTTCGCTGGATCATGGCAGTCGTTCCTGACAGAGTGGTTTCGGAGAAGGAGGTTCCTGCTGGGCAGCCACCGCCGCCCGCAGTTCGCCTTGCCCGCTGCGACCGATATTAGACCACATTCGGCCGGCCAATTCAAGTGATTCGACGGGCGACCGGGCAACGTCCTGTTTCGCCACGCTACGCCCGGGGTTTGCCGCGTTGTCGCTAGGCCTCGCGACCGGCGTGCGTCTGGCACTTCGAGGGCGACTAACCGGCATGTCGGCGGACTCGGTAGCGGTGCAGCCGCAGCAACCCGACTAGCCCCAATAGGGTCCATACCGCCACACTATGCGGCTCGGGAATGGGATTGCTCGAGGCCGCCAGTGTCCAGCCGATATCTTCCAAGATGCCCAGTTCCGGGGCCAGAAACGCTCGGCGTTTGACACCCGGCGCCACCGAGTACTGCATCACCTCGCCGATCCCGAGCTGGATGTGGCTGATACTACTTCCCGGTTTGAAGGGATCGGGAGCGTACACCTTTACCCGCGACCCGCCGTTGGCCGCCGTCGCTTGGGGGCCACCGAAGAAAACATCGTTGCTCGTGAGATCGGCCGGCGTTCCCGAAAAAACTCCCCCTGCACTAAAGAGCTTCGTTCCATCACCGCGCTCGAGAAACGAATCATAAACGGTGAAGACGTTCTTAGCCACAGCGCTCGTTCCATCCTCTTTCACGAGACTCAAGAACCCCAGCGTATGCCCGATCTCATGCAGCGCCACGGACACCAGATCGAACTCCGAACCGAGTGGATCGTCGGTTTCCGAATTCCAGTTGTACCCGAAGTCGAAGGTGACTTGTGCGTCGGGGAACCCGGGAAGCGGATCGGTGCCAGTGGTGGCATGGTCGAAGAGGAAGCCGTTCTTGAATCCCGCGGGCCCCGTGAAGAAGTACGGCCCAGCTGCGGCCAAGAAGCCACTGCCATCGGTCTGCGATGCCTTCACGAGGATATCGGCTGTGCCATTTTCATCCAAGACTGTATTGAGGTAATCCAGAACTGACAAGAATGTATTTCGGCGCGTGAGACCAAGGAATGGATCATCAAAGCCAACATTGGTGTTGTCTACCACATCTTGAAAGGTCACATTCCATGTAATGGCCGCCGGCACCGCCCGAGACGTTCCCAGCAAGAGACCCACTACGAGAGCGCCACCGCACGCCCACCGGCTGAATCGCCGCCACGCCATCTTCAACCTCCCGCGAACTCTAAGGTGCATCACATTAGTCCGAGGCCAACTGTGACGCGACTACGTCACACTTACATCGGTGAGGTCTATCCCGCTGACAACCGCCTACCAAGCTCTCGAAGAACTTCCTGTTCTGCTCTCCTATTCTCCGCAGCAGGCCATACTATAATTGCTAGTCCTAGGAGTTCAAGCGTTTTTTCTCAGCTTATCGGGGGTGTCCCACACATAAGGCTGAATAGGTTCCCTCAAGATGTTGGTTCTCATGGATCCCTTTCTCCCTTGCCACTCCGAAAAGCTCAATCGCCGCGCCGCAGTTACGACTTTGGCCGGCGCATTCGTTGGTGTTCCCAGTCTTTTGGCGTCTGTCGGCCCTAACAAGAAGCGGTCGCCCTGGCGGCCCCGCTATCTGCTCGCCTCCTGCCTGTACGGCTACGCCTCGCTCGACGTCATCTTTCCCGAAGTGCGCAAGACGGGAGCGACGGCGATCGACATTTGGCCCAAGGTTCACGGGAACCAGCGCGAGCAACTTGAGGCGATGGGGGAAGCCACCTTCCAAGAGAAGCTCCGACAACATGGTGTTACTCTGGGCTGCCTCACGCAGTACAAACTCGGGCCCTTCGGGCTTCGAGACGAAATCGGCGTCGCTCGGCGACTAGGATGCCACACCATTGTCACCGGCAGCCGTGGGCCTCGAGACTTGCGTGGCTCGGAACTGAAAGCGGCTGTCCGGCAATTCGTCGAAAAGATGAAACCACACTTGGAGGTCGCTCAAGCGGCCGACGTTACAATCGCCATCGAGAATCATGGCCATGCCCTGATCGAATCACCCGACTCGATCCGATGGCTCGCCGAACTGGCCCCCTCACGCCACCTCGCTATCGCCCTCGCTCCCTATCACCTGCCGCAAGACAGCCGGCTTCTGGCCGAACTCATCCGCCAACTCGGCGACCGCATCGCCGTCTTCTACGCATGGCAGCATGGCAAGGGATGTATGAAGAAACTGCCCAAAGAGGAAGAATTGCTGCAGATGCCGGGCCGAGGTCCACTCGATTTCGCTCCCCTCCTCGAGGCGCTGACCGAAATCGATTACCAAGGCTGGACGGAGATCTTCATGCACCCGGTGCCTCGAGGCATCCCCATCCTTGAACCTCCGTCGGCCATCACCGCCGAAGTCAACCGAGCTCGCAAGTATCTGGAAGATTGTTTGCGGCGGTCTTAGCGCTGGGACACTCGAGGCGATCAAGGGGCGGCGAGTAAATGTTGCCGAGCGAACCGAGCCAGCCGGCCTATTCGGGCTGGCGTTCCTCGCGTGGTTCTAGCCCCGCAACACGCGTAGATGTAGCAACCGGACGACGTGGTGCACGGCGAACGACTTCGCGGTCACCGGAGACATCACGATTTCGGGCATCTTTCACAATCAAGGAGATGTCGTAGCCGAAACGCGCGGCTCGCCGTTCCCGAAGCTTGCGTATCTCGGCGACAATTGGATCAGATGTCATCGTCAATCTCCAACAACTCCTGAGGTGTACAGATCACAGGAGGTTCGAAGCCCATGTCCCGGCAGATGCACTCGATCCGTGGCCGCATCGACGGGTTTGCGATATGCTTGCAGTTCCACGTCAACAGGTATTCTACGCCGTTGACTGCCGCAACGGCAATATGCAGGGCATCGATCGATGCTTTTTCCGGCAACGGCACGCCAGCGATAAGGGACTCTGCCAAGGGGTCGACATCCTCCGAGATCTCCAATAGCGGAATCCCTTCCAAATCCGCCAATCGCTCCTCGGCAGCAGCAGGATCGCCATCGGAGCATTCATCGACGACGAATCGGGAAACGAACAGGTCAAAGTTGTGGCGATGGCCATCCCACCAGTCACGAGTCGTCTGCTGGTTGGCTGCGATCCGAAGTATCCCGCTGACTCGCATCGCCAAGTATCCGATGATCGTTGTCTCCAAATAGACAGCCGGTTTCATGGTCAGTAGTTCTCAAGTGCCCTCGCCCAGCCCAGAACGAAAACGAATTGCCATTTATTCTTCGAAGTGTAGCGCAGACGGACAGGTGGTGCATTGAAGTTGGTCGCGTAGGAACCGGCAAGCGGCCGTTACGTGAACGATTGTAACGCAGGCGAGTGGCCCGGTGTAACCGTTTCGGGTTCCGGTGCAATGGACCGTATCACCACCGACAGGCCGCGGACGCCATCACGTCATGCAATTGTCAAAACCGACTGAGCGTCGCCGTTCCGGTTCGCGTCTTTGTTTGGCCCAGCCTCGTGCCAGTCGCCTTCGGATTCGACCGGCAATCCAGGATGGCCACAAGCCCCGTTAACCAAATCCGCTTCGAACCGTTTCGTGTATTTCGTGTATTTCGTGGTTGATCTGCCATCGAACCACGAAAGTCACAAAAGACACGAAAGCCCGAGATGAAGGGCGCTAGAATCGCCCGCGGAAGGGAATCCAGGCGCTGAGCTTGCGAACCCATTGACCGACGGCGCCCGACACTTCGTTCAACTCCTGGCCCTGCTGTTTGATCTGCCATTCGACCAGACGTTCCACGCCGCTGCGTTCTTCATCGAGTCGCTTCGAGAAAACTCGCGTCTGACGACCTACTTCCGCCACGGCTGCTTCTTGTAACCGCGTTGCCAGCCGGTCGCCCAAGTTCCCCGCGACGTCGACTCGCCGATCTCCGTCGCCAGCCGACCAACGTAATGAAACCTGGATTGGATTTCCTTGGTTGATTTCTACCGGCACTTCGATCGACCGGCTTGAAGTCGTGGGTTGCCACACCAATGTCACGCGACCCTGGTTCCACTGCACAAGCGAGATTCCTTCTTGCTTTTCACCCAGATCGCGAGCTTCCACCCAAAGGGTTCCCCGGACGTCTTGCAACTCAAACCGCCATTCCCCCTTGCTCCACGACTCGCCAGCCACTTTCCATGGCTCGAACTTTATTCGCCAACGCTGCCGTACTTTCTTTCCCGGCACCGCCATCACCCATTGGCCCTCCATGGGCACGGCCCCGCCGGGAACTCGCCACCGAACGACGGTCGGTCGTCCCAAGCGAGCCCGATCATCGGTCCAGTCGACGACGCGTCCCACGAGACGTTCCCGACTCTCAGTCTGCGACGGGAGCAGCAAATCGAAATCGAGCTGTCTGATCCACACGTCCGGACCGGGAGCCGTCACAAAGTCGTAGTCGATTCCTCGACCTCCAAGCCGGTTCCACTTCGGTTTTCGCATGGCCCATCGCAACCCCCAACCGAGCCAGTTCGTGGTCGTCTGAGCCTGCTCCACCATGCTCAGGATACGATCGCCCACAAGAGTCTGCGTCAGCTCTTTCCCATCGAGCTTCTCCAGCGACACAACCTGCGACAGCTTTTGCTGATCAGCCTTGCGAGCTGCATCGAGTCGGGCTTGGTCTGCCTTCCAACGCTCCGGCCACGCTTGGAGTTCCCGGCGAGCTTCCTCGATCTCATTACGAATCTCGCCCGCTCGCGTTGCCAACTGAGCGGCCAAAGCCAAACGGTCGGCGGGAGTCGGCGCCTCGTCCCATTGCCGCTGGAGTCGGCTGATTTCGTCCCGCCACCGGCGCAAGCGCCGTCGTTGCCGCGTCGCTTCCTCTTGCCAGCGCTGCCGCACCTCCGTTGCCACGCGCACCGTTTCCAACTCCCGGTACGCCTTTTCGCTGAGGCGTTCTCGTACGCTCTCGCTCCACGTCTCGAGCTGCTTTCGCCCTTCATCTTGAAGCCACTGACTCCCCGGAACGACCAACCTCGCATGCTCCGCTGACTCCGAACCCTCGAGAGCAACGCGATTCTCGACGCGGATGCCGGAGACTCGAAGCCGAGGAACGTGCCACTGACCGTGTGCGAGCGCTCGGCGGTCCAAGCGTCCCTCGATCTCCGACAAGCGAACGCCGTATGTTTTTCCATCCGACTGCCAGGCCGCACGCCACTCTTTTCCCGCCAGCCGGCCGGACAACAGTCCCACTTTCAATTGATGCATTTCCAGGTGAGCCCCGGGCACCTTGTGGAGGAGACGAGGCAACGTCCAACGAATGGCCGGGCCTGCTCCATATTCGGCCAGGCCGATCAGTAGGACAACGCACGCCACGCGAGGCAACAAGTAAGACCAACGCACCATGAGCCATCCTCCCAGATCAGCCAGCTCGCCGCACCGGTCGCCGCACCGGCGGCGGCGTCTCCACCAATCCACTTGAGACGTCAGGCAAGGGAAGTAGTACCGCGTTGGGAGAAACGCAAGTCTCAAGAGGCTCACGCGGCTCGGTAGTCGAAAGCTGCGTCGGAGCCGGCAGGGCGAGGACACGGTCGGTGGACCGAGCATTCGATGACCAGCGGCGAGCCACCCGGAGAACGATGTGATAGAGGGGAACCGTCGAGGCCCCTCCGACCACAAGGCTCCCGAGAACAACCGTGTTGTTCCACCTCAGCCACGGCACCAGCGGCAGCCGGTGCAGTCGCTCCCAGAAAGGACGAAGCGACGGAGCTCCTAGCAGAAGGTTGCCCACGGCTCCGGTGAGTGGGTCGAGCCAGCCCGCGACGAAGCTCACGGCTAACGCCACCAACAGGGTTGCGCCCAGATGCACGCGGATCGACAGCACCAAGATGGTGACGGCCACGGCAGTCAGGTTTCCCTTTGGGATCAGCCCTAGCAACATGCCCAGAGCCACGCTGAGCGCCCACTGAGGAGGATCTGCGGGTTGCTTCCAGATCCCCCGGATCAGCTTGACCTGTTTCCACAGCCACCACATGGCTCTTGCGGCTCCATCCCGCTCAACCTCTGATGTCGCCCCGTTCCCTCCTCCTTTATCGGCTCGGTCTACTCGTCATAATCAGTACTTTCGCGATAATGAAAAGGAGTATCCTGTTTTGCCCAGGTTACCGTGGCGGCGATGGGTTTCCTGGGGCGGCGTTCTTGCTGGGGAACGGACTATGACGGACGACCCGCTTCCCTCCCACTCGGAGGCCGAAAGCTGGAAGGCCCTCGGGCGCGGAGGGCCGACCATTCGGGCGCTGGCGCAGCTTGCCGGGGAACGCTGGAGTGGCCTGGCGCCGCCGACGCCGCAAAGCGTGGAGAAACTGAGTCCCGAAGCGAGGGCCATTCTGGCGGTGGCTCGGCAGCACGGCGTGATCGAACTCAAGGCGACGAACGTCGCATTCGACTCGACCGAACGCCTCCTGACGATCCACGTCCATCTCGACGAGCACCGACAGATGCGGTTTCGCAAAGTCGGCAACGCGCGCTGGACGACTCGGTATCTCGAAGCGTTCCGAGAACTATGTGCCGCGGGACTGGTTGTCCATCAACTCTATCAGGAGTTCTGCCTCAGCGACCGGGGATTCTCATGGGCCGATCAAATCGATCGCAACGACGTGGCCAAGTGGATCGATCAAGGAGAAGTTGTCGGTTGGACCGATGACGCCTGACGAGGGGAGGCATCGTTTGCCCGTGAGGGGATCGTGACCTAGGGTTGAGATGACGTATCCCATTTCCACGCTAGGCATGTCACGCTCGGCTGGCATTGGATTCGAAGTTCATACAGCCGGGATGATCATCATGAACCATAAACTTCTCCGACCCTGGGCCCGCTGGGTTCGGTCGACGGTGCGCTTCTTTCACGAGGAAGATGGGCCGACGGCCGTCGAGTACGCCGTGTTGCTGGCGCTCATCGTTGTCACCTGCATCGCCAGCGTTCAAGCGATGGCCAACGCGACGGCCAACAGCTTCGACAATACGGCGACCGAGATCAGCAACGCGTTCAGCAGCTAAAGCCCGTCAAATGGGCACGCCGTTCCAGCGCACAAAGGCCTCCATGGCGAAAAACTCGGGCAGTCCGATCTGGTTATACTTGGCAGCCGTCCCCGTGTTGCGGTCCTCGGCCCGTTGCCAGAACTCGCGCGGATCGGACCCGGGAAAAAGAGCTTCGTCCTTCTGGCTTTCGTGCATGAAGATGGCTTTGCGCTTAAGCACCAAATCGCTGGGGCTCAGCGGTACGGCGATATCGATCTCGTGCAACTCGTATTCCTGCCACGCACCGCGGTACAAGAGGACCTCGGGGACACGTTCTCCCGACTCCTCGAGTTTCTGAAGTGTCCGAAAAATGGCCTCGGCACACATCCGGTGTGTTCCGTGAGGATCGGAAAGGTCGCCCGCCACGTAGATCTGATCCGGCTGCACCCGTCGCAATAGCTCTTCGATCATCGCCACATCTTCGTCACCAACCGGCTTCTTGGCGATCGTCCCGGTGCGGTAAAAGGGCAAGTCGAGGAAGTGAAGGTTCTCCTCGGGAACGCCCACCTCCATGGCTCCCGCTTTCGCTTCGCTCCAGCGGATCAATGCCTTGATCTTGAGTACCTCTTCGCTGTCGCGTTCGCCGGGCTTTTTCGCTGCCAGTGCCTCGCGGACCCGCCGTTCCACCTCCTCGGAACGGTCCCGATCGATGTCGAACAGGCGGTTGAACTCGGTCACGAGGTCCGCCACGCGCCAGGCGTCGTGGTCGAAGACGGCGATATTGCCGCTTGTCATATACGCGATATGCACTTCGTGATCATCTTCGACCAGACGAATCAGTGTCCCTCCCATCGAGATGACGTCGTCATCGGGATGCGGGCTAAAGCAGATGACCTTCCGCCGTTCGCGGCCGGCCGGATGGTAGTCGATCGTATCAAGCATCCACTTGAACACGCGGTGCGCGATCGACTCGGACGGCCCATGCCGCCTCAGCAACTGGTGCAAATTGTGTTTTCGAAAGTCGTCATCATCCAGTTTGAGTAACGCCTTGCCCGTTTGCTCGCACAACCACAAGACGGCCCGCTTGATCAATCCATCGGTCCACTCCACGTTGCCCGTCATCCAAGGCGTGGCGCACGCCGTCAACTCCTGACCTGCGGCTCGGTCGACCAGCACAACGGCGTCTGCGTGTTCCTGGAGATAACTGGCGGGGACTCGATCGGTGACCGGTCCTTCGACGGTATCGCGAATCACCGGTGCCTTATGTTCCCCTAGTGCCATGAGGACGATCTTGCGTGCCTCGAGGATCGTTCCCAGGCCCATCGTCAGTGCCTGCGTCGGGACGTTTTCTTCTCCGAAGAAGTCGGCCGCCACGTCTCGGCGCGTGACCGGATCGAGTGTGCACAGGCGCGTTCGCCCGTGTCGCACGCTGAACGGCTCGTTGAAACCAATGTGGCCGTTGCGGCCGATCCCCAGCAGCATCAAGTCGATCCCACCGGCACGTGCGATGGCATCTTCGTACTCACGGCAGTGCCGTTCCACCTCGGACAACGGCACCGTCCCGTCGAGGCAATGAATATTGGATTCGGGAATATTGACATGGTCGAAGAAGTGGACTCGCATCCAGCGAGCGTGGCTTTGGAGTTGGTCAGCCGCCAAGCCGTAGAACTCGTCGATGACGAAGACTTCCACCTGCGAAAGGTCGAGCCCTTCTTCTTGGTGCAGCCGAATCAATTCGCGATAGACGCCCACCGGTGTCGATCCGGTGGGGAGCCCGAGCACGGCTGCCTGGCCGAGCGCATTGCGCTCCTGGACGACTGCCGTCACCATGCGAGCCACATAGCGGGCGAGTTCGTCTCCCGAATCGAAAACGTAGCAGGGAGGATGCGTGCCAGCGGCCCGCGTGGCCGCCGGCGCAGTCGAAGCTGACGCCATGATCCCTCACGTGTCTCTACAGGTAGCCGCCCGCTCGGGCCTTCATGCACCGGGATCGTGCCCGCCTCCAACGGAAGATCGTCCACCTGCCAAACCAACAAGCATGCCCGCTGCTGCGCCCGGTTCACAGCAGCTACCGTGGGGGCGGCTCGAGGCAATCCCTCATCCGAAAGCCCCGTGTGCCACCTCTGGCAAGCCTACAGAACGGGCGCGGAACGAGCTACCCCCGTTACGGTTGCCTTGACTGAGATGGCGACGATTCGCGACGCTCTTGGACCGCCTCGCCGGCGATCTCCCATAATTGCCGTCGTAGCTCGGCACAGGCCGAAAGAAATGCGTCTTCCGAGTCGTTCGTCGACGGGGCAGCAGCGTTGGTACCGCCTTTGGACGCTTCGCCAAAGGGGCGGACTTCCCGGCCATCATGCCACCAGACGCAGTTCCGCCCGGCTCGCTTGGCCGCGTACAGCGCCTCGTCGGCTCGAGCCAACAGCTGCTTGCCTGATTCGCCTTTGGCGGCTTGAGCCACCCCCGCACTGATGGTCACGCCGATGGCGCGCCCTTTCCCCAACACCGACACATCCGCCATCGCCTGACGAATGCGCTCGGCCGTCTGCAACGCCGCATCGATATGCGCAAAGGCCAGCAGCACGGCAAATTCCTCGCCGCCGATCCTCGCCACGTAGTCAGAAAGCCGCACGGCTTCTTTGAGTTTCTTGGCGACGGCGACGAGCAAGTCGTCTCCCACGCTGTGGCCGTACGTATCGTTGACCCGCTTGAAGTAGTCGACGTCCAGCATGACGACGGCAAAGGGGACTTCGTGTCGAGCCCACTCCGATTCACGCCGAGCCAGCTCATCCGTGAAGGCTCGCCGGTTGGCCAGCCCGGTCAGAGGATCGGTCCGGGCTTCCGACATGAAGACCTGCAATTCGCGAGTCTGCTCGTGCAGGCGATTCTCCGCGTCGGTCAATCGCTGCTTGAGTTGCTCGTTGGTGCGTGCGATTGTCTGGAGCACCTGAGCGACTTGGGCCATTCGCTCCCGATCCGGTTCGCCACCTTCGGTGAGCCAACGGGATGCCGTATCGACCAACTCGTTGTATTGCGTGACGTCCTCCATGACATCGGTCGTCCAGTCGGCCAGTCCGTCCATGACCGCGGCGACACCCCGCAAGTCGACTGCTTCTCGAACGTCCATTCGTCCTCGCCGTCGCCCCACGTACAATCCGATACCCAAACCCGCCACCATCAGCAGTGCGGTGAACGCGACGCCGGAGAAAAACGCCGACCAGCCCCCGAACTCCATGAATACTCCCCCTTGCTCGCACTGCGGTGGCCCCGAACTCCGCTTCTCCCAATCGTAGCTCATTCGATGCGCCGTGCCGCCGGTCGCGGCCGTCGCCCGACCGCCTCCAAGACCGCTGCCGTCGCCCCCGACCGATTCAATACGTAAAAGTGCACCCCGGGCACGCCAGCTCGCAAAAGTTCCTCCACCTGGCCTACTGCGAAATCCACCCCGATCCGTTCTTCCTCCTCGGCGCCGTCGGCACCTTCGAACCGTGTGACTAGATCCTCGGGCAACGTGGCTCCACACAGCGACGTGATCCGAGCGATCTGCGCGTAACTCGTGATCGGCAGAATGCCCGGGACGATCGGGACGTCGATACCCGCCTTGCCGCACAATTCGATGAACCGAAAATAGTCCTCGTTGCGATAAAACAACTGCGTGATCACGATGTCGGCACCCGCCTCCACCTTCCCTCGCAAATGCTCAATATCGACGGCCAGCGACGGAGCCTCCACATGCCCTTCGGGGTAACCGGCGACGGCGATACCGAACCGCGGGAACTCGCTTCGGATGAGACTCACCAGTTCATCCGCATGAGCCAGGCCACCGGGAACGGGGCGGAACTCGTCGTCACCTCGAGGCGGATCGCCGCGCAGCGCCACGATGAAGTCGATGCCTCGTGCATCGGCCTGGCGCAAATAATCTCGCAAGGCGTCCCTCGTCGCTCCGACGCACGTCAAGTGCGATGCCACCGGGACATTCCACTCTTTCCGGATCCGCGTCACGATGTCCAAGGTTCGGTCGCGCGTCGAACCGCCGGCGCCGTAGGTGCATGTCAAGTAGGCCGGTGCGAACTCGAGCAACCGGCGCACGTGTTTCCAGAGAGCCTCTTCACCCTTGGGAGTTTTGGGAGGAAACAACTCGAAAGAAATCACCGGCTCCGCCGAATTTTCGTAAAGTTCTCGCAATGTCATCTGGTCTTCTGCCTCTTCCATGATTCCTGACTGGTCAGAGTCTCGATCAAGGTTGCCGTTTCTTGCAACAGACTAGCCGATTGGCGCTGGCAAAGATGGGAGATTTCACGCGCCGTGAAACACAGAGGACACGGAGTCTTTCGTGAGACTCTCTCTGTGCTCTCTCTGTCTCCGTGTTTCCATATCCACCATCAAAGTACCATCGGCTCTTCCGGCAGGGCACGTTCATGTCGCGTCAATTCGTACATGTCCCGGATCAATTGTTCGTCGCAGGGGCGTTGCGTGACATTCCTTCGAGCAAACATGCGGCGTTGCGTCGCGATCATCACCTCGGGAGGCAACTCGGCAATTTGTCCGAACAGCCGTGCATAGTTGATGAAACTCGGCACGTTCGTCGTCACGAAGCCGTACACCATACTGCAGACGCCGATCACCTTACCAGTGAAGATCCCCGTGTTGATCGCCGACTTGGCATAGTCGCCGATGATGCAGCCGAGGAACTGCATGCCGGTGCTTACTTTCCGACCCGCGTACTCCATGTTGACCGTGCCGTACGTATTCTTCAAGTCGCTGTTGCAGGTTCCCGCTCCCAAGTTGATCCAACTTCCCAGGTACGCATGCCCCAAGAACCCGTGATGTTGCTTGTTGGTATAGGGTTCAATGACAGACGCCTCCACCTCCCCGCCGATCTTCGCTGTGTGGCCGATCGAGACAGCGTCTTTGATCGAAGCGTGCTCGAGAATCCGCGAGTTGCGTCCGACGAAGATGGGCCCTGAGAGCAGCGAAAAGGGCCCCACGGTGGCTCCTTCTTCGAGTACCACCGGGCCATCGCGACTTTCCGTCACGACCGACTCGGACAACTGCGCCCCTCGCCCCACGAACACACCCTCTCGGACTTCTTCATAACCGCCGCGTGCAATACGAGCTTCCAGGTTCTCGCGCAAAATCCGCATATTCCACCGCACCACGTCGTGCGGATATTCCAGCAGTCCCCAGTCGTGAGCTTCCTCTCGTTCGGCCACGATGGGCAGTTCGAGTTTGTTCAACGCCGAATACCATTCGTTCGGACTTGCAGGGAAGGGGAGCTGGCGAAAGTGATCGGCGTGCAGACGCGCCAGCACGATGCGACCGTCGCGTCGCAAAACGCCCGCCCGGGGCCGTTCCAACCACTCGGCGACCAGTTGCTCGGCAGCTCGGCTTGGTACCAACGCCCCGTTGACGCACAGCGTCTCCTCGGCCGGAAGCTGCTGAGCGGCATGCCACGCGGGATCGTCCTGGCGTTGCAGCGTTTGCAAATGAGGCCGAATCACCCCCCACCAGCGACCGGCGATCGTCAGTGCCCCCAACAGATCGCGTAGCCGCGTGGCACCGCATTGGATCGAATAAACCGGTCGTGCCAAGGTGATCGGATAGAGGGCTTCGACCCGATCGTCCTCGAAAACCACAATGTTCATGTGCATCTCCCCCGTCGCGATGGTAGAGAACCCTTTCGGCACCCACGCTCGCTTTCCTCGCCGTCATGCTGCCCAGGCGCAGCACCTGTTGCCTCAGATCAACACGATCGCGGCAGACACCGGATGTCGCTCATGGTGTGCAAACCATTATTGCACAAAAACTTAGGCCTCAAGAGCACGCCCCGGCCTCTTTTTCGGCACTCCAGGTGCGATTCCCTCCTCCCGTCGCAACGCAGTCGAAACCTTCGACCCGCTGGTCTCTATGCATCAAAGGAGTCGCACCTTGGCCAAACGAACCCGCCCCCAATCGACGCGTCTGACCGATCCAACCCCATCGACCGAAGATCCGACCTTGACAATGCGGACCGCCGAACCGGTCGAGCCGATCGATGAGTTCCTCTTGGATGACGAATACACGGACGTCGAGGAGGATGCCGAAGAGTCTGACGACGCGAGTGCCGATCATACCGATGACCCGGTGCGCATGTACCTGATGCAAATGGGGCGTATTCCGCTGCTAAAACGCAGCGAAGAAGTGGCGGCGGCGAAGCGCATCGAACGGACCCGAAAACGGTATCGTTACACCATGCTCGCCACGGACTACATGCTGCACGGAGCGGTTCGGGCGCTGGAACAAGTTCGTGACGGGAAACTGCGACTCGATCGCACGATTGAAGTCTCCGTCACCAACACAAAGGAAAAACGGAATATCATGAAGCGCCTGGGGCCGAACCTCACGACGCTCAATCATCTGCTCGAGCAAAACCAGCGCGACTACTACGTGGCGATCAACCGCCGGCTTCCCAAGAAGCAGCGCCGCGAGGCCTGGAGGCGCTTGATTCGGCGGCGCATCAAGTGCGTGCGGCTCATCGAAGAACTCAACCTGCGCACCAACCGACTCCAACCTCTGTTCGAAAAACTCCAGGAAATCTCGGCTCGCATGCAGTCGTTGCGAGAACAGATCGCTCACGCCCGCAAGGGGTTGAACCGAGGCCGAGGCGTCGAGGAACTGCGCCAGGAACTTCATTTCCTCATGCGATTGACCCTCGAAAGTCCGGCGACGCTCGAGCGGCGCGTCCGACGCGTGGAGGAGTACCGCGAGGCCTATGACGAAGCCAAACGCGTCCTCTCCGCCGGCAACCTGCGTCTGGTCGTCTCGATCGCCAAACGCTATCGCAACCGGGGACTCAGCTTCCTCGATCTCATCCAGGAAGGAAACACAGGGCTGATGCGTGCGGTCGACAAGTTCGAGCATGCTCGAGGCTACAAGTTTTCGACCTATGCGACGTGGTGGATTCGTCAGGCCATCACGCGAGCGATCGCCGATCAAAGCCGAACAATCCGCGTGCCGGTGCATATGATCGACACGATGAGCAAGGTGCGATCGGTGACACGCGATCTCGTGCAGGAGTTGGGAAGAGAGCCGACGCCCGAAGAAACGGCGGCTCGAGCCGGCATGTCGGTCGAAGACGCTCGCTGCATCATGCGGATGGCCCGACAGCCGTTGTCCCTCGATCAGCCGGTCGGCGACCACGACGACAGTTTCTTCGGCGAGTTCCTCGAGGACTATCGGGATGACGACCCGCTTTACGAGACGAACCAGCACGCCCTCAAACGCCGTATCGAAGAAGTCATGGAAGGACTCAACTATCGCGAACGCGAGATCCTCAAACTTCGATACGGCCTGATCGATGGCTACACATATACCCTCGAAGAAGTCGGCAAGATCTTCTCCGTGACTCGCGAACGCGTCCGGCAGATCGAATCGAAGGCGGTTCGGAAACTCCGGCAGCCCTATCGCGCTAAGTCTCTGGCCAGCTTCGTCGACGGCATTGAGCCGAGCAACCACGATGCTCCGGCCGAGTCGTAAAATCCCTCCACTTCCTCATCGATGGCCTTTCGGCGGCTCGCGACACCCGCCGAACCGCCGCCTCCAAAGCGGCGCGACTCCGATGCTCCCGCCCGGCTACTCCGGTCGCAACTTGCGGCCAGGGACGCCGGGCAGGATGCTGCGCGGATCGACGGCCGTCTTGGGAATCCGCTCGCCGGAAAGATCCTTCTCTTTCAGGTAGAAGAAACGACGCGTGAAACCATGTGTCTGCGGGTCGACCGGCGCATCGTCGGTCAGCTTGGCGTAGCCCACCATTTGGCCCACGCCGCTGGCTCGAAGCTTGGCCGTGCGACTCTTCACTCCTCTCGCCATCGACTCCCGTACAAAGGGAAGCGACTCGATGTCGACCAGCCACACGATGCTCGCCTCATAAGCCAGCGGATCTTCCGCCGACCAGCTATCCTCGGCAGTCAGCACCCGAATCAACTCGACTCGGCCGTCGTCATGACGCTTGGTGCGAATCCTGACCATGGCCTCTCCTCACACTCGCTCCCCCCGAAACCCGCCCTGAAAAAAGTCACCGCCTCCGGTCGCGACGGCCTCTACTCCTAACATGATCCCCCACTTATACGTTGGCAACCCATCGTTCCATCCCCTAAACCGTTCCATTCTGATGGCCCAAAAAAAGGACGCGACCAGCCACTCAGCCAGCCGCGCCCTCACAGCGGGATCACATTCGTTGGCCTCTTAACGCAGGTAGCGTGCCAATCGGTCGAGCCTCCGGTAGGAAAATTGCGCATCTATCGTCTGTAAAAGTGCTTACGGAATCGCAATCTCTGTGGGCCCTCCGGCCATACCCCGACCCCACCTTTGCGTTTTTCTCGGACTGAGATTCTTTGTCTCAAAATGAGACGGCTTGGGCGGTCGGAGAGGGACGTGATTCGCGTGCCTGCGGGGGCTGGAAGCAGGATCGACTCAAAGGAGCGGCGCACGTCCAGTTCTCCGGAAAGGTGGCGCGCAAAGACGCTAAGTCGCAAAGAGGGGAAGGGGCCTCGCCGATTCGGCGTGAGCACCTTCGCACTCCTCGGCCGACTCGGCTAAAATCACGCCGATTCGCCGGCCTCACCTCGCCAGCTACCAACCAATTCCTTTTCCACGTCAGGTTTCGACAATGACGGTACCCTCGGATTCGCCCGCTCCCGGTTCCTCCGTCGAGGCCTGGGCCAAGCTGTGGCAAGAGTTGGCTGCGGAGGCGGAGCGGATCCGACAGGGTGGAGGCTCCAAGGCGATCGAGCGACAACACTCCAAAGGCCGCCTCACTGCTCGCGAACGCCTCGAACTCCTGCTCGATCCCGGAGCCCCGGTCCTCGAGTTGGGATTGTGGGCCGCGCACGGGATGTACCTCGAGTATGGTGGAGCTCCTGCCGCCGGCGTTGTGACGGTGATCGGTCAGATCGAAGGCGAGCCTCATGTGGTGATCGCCAATGATGCGACGGTGAAAGCGGGAGCGTTTTTTCCCGCGACGGCCAAGAAGGTGCTTCGAGCCCAGCGGATCGCTTTCCAGAACCGCCTTCCTCTGGTCTACCTTGTCGACTCGGCCGGGATCTTCCTTCCGCTTCAAGAAGATGTCTTTCCCGACGAGGACGACTTTGGGCGCATCTTTCGCAACAACGCGATACTCTCGGCAGCCGGCATCCCGCAGATCGCCGCCATCATGGGCAACTGCGTCGCTGGCGGCGGGTATCTTCCCGTCCTGTGCGACAAGCTCCTGATGACCGACGGATCGGGACTCTATCTGGCCGGTCCGGCACTCGTCAAAAGCGCCATCGGCCAGCAAGTCAGCAGCGAGGAACTCGGGGGAGCCGCCATGCATGCCGGCATTAGCGGCACGATCGACTACCGCGAACCCGACGACCGGGCATGCCTGACACGTCTGCGTCACCTTATCGCCAATCGCGGCTGTACGACTGGGCCGTCGCCGCCGTATCGGCGCCGCGAGTCTCGCGATCCGAGCCGTCCTGTCTCATCGATCCTCGAGATCGTCCCTCCCGACGCGCAAGCCGTCTACGACGTCCGGGACTTGCTCGAGTGTCTCGTCGACGCCGATTCGTTCGACGAATACAAGCCCGAGTACGGAAAGACGCTCGTCTGCGGCACCGCCCGTATCGGAGGGTTCCCCGTCGGGATCGTGGCGAACCAGCGCACACGCGTGAAGACAGCCGAAGGCCAGTACCAGTTCGGCGGCGTCATCTACGTCGACAGCGCCGAAAAAGCGGCTCGCTTCGTGCTCAATTGCAACCAGGACTGGATTCCCATTCTCTTCTTCCAAGACGTCAACGGTTTCATGGTCGGCCGGGAGAGTGAACGAGCCGGCATCATCAAGGCGGGAGCCAAACTCGTCAACGCCGTCAGCAATTCGCGCGTTCCCAAGATCACGACGATCGTCGGAGGCTCGTTCGGGGCTGGAAACTACGCACTTTGTGGCAAGGCTTTCGACCCGCGGTTCATCTACGCATGGCCTCGCTGCCACTGCGCGGTGATGGGAGGCGAACAGGCTACCTCGACGCTGCTGGACATCACCATCGCCAGCCTCAAACGCCAAGGACACGAGGTCGATGCGGCGGAAATGGAAGAGCTGCGCGAGCGGGTTCAGGCTGACTATGAGAGACAGATGGATGTTCGCTACGCCGCGTCGCGAGGCTGGGTCGATGCCATCATCGCCCCGGAAGAGACCCGAACCGTTCTGATCCAGTCGTTGGAACTCGTGACGCGTTGGGCGTCGGACGAGCCGCTGAAGCTGGGCGTCTTTCAAGTGTAACGTATCGGACATGAACGCCACTTCGACCATCCGGATCGGCAACGGCTGTGGGTTCTACGGCGATCAACTCGATGCCCCACGCGACCTCGTCCGCGATGGCCGACTCGATTTCCTGACGCTCGAATACTTGGCCGAATTGACTCTTTCGATCCTGGCCCGCCAGCGCGAAAAGGACTCCTCACAAGGCTACGCCCGCGACTTCCTCTACGTTCTCGAAACACTCGTAGATGCTTTGCAGAGAGGAGAGGCTCCGAGAATCGTGACGAATGCGGGAGGCATGAATGCGCAGGCGTGCGCTCAAGCGGCCTCCGAAATCCTCTGCCGAAACGGCTTGAGCCACCTGCGCATCGGGATCGTCACGGGTGACGATATAATGGCGAGCATTGACGGGTGGCTCGAAGCAGGAGAAGCTTTGGAACATCTGGATCACGGCCGGAGTCTCGCCGAAGTCCGTTCGCAACTGGTCAGCGCCAATGCATATCTCGGAGCCTCTCCGATCGTCGAGGCGCTTCGGGAGGGAGCCGACATCGTCATCACTGGTCGAGTGGCCGACGCATCGCTGACAGTCGGTCCTGCGCGGTACGCTTTCGGCTGGGAAGCAGACGACCTCGACCGGCTCGCTCAGGCGACTCTCGCCGGACACCTGATCGAATGTGGAGCGCAGGTGACCGGTGGGTACACGACCGATTGGGAAGGGATGTCGCTCGCCGATGTCGGCTACCCGATCGCCGAATTGGGGCCGGAAGGGCAAGTTGCGATTACCAAGCCACCGGGAACCGGGGGCGCCGTCACCGTGCAGACGGTCACCGAGCAGTTGCTTTACGAAGTGGGGGACCCGAGCGCCTACCTCACGCCCGATCTGGCTCTCGACTTGTCTCAAGTGAAACTCGAGCAAATTGCTCCGGACACGGTCGCCGTTTCCGGAGCGCGAGCTCCCTTCGTACCGGATCGGTACAAGGTGTCGGCCGCCTACCGAGCCGGCTATCAGACGGCAGGGCAGCTTGTCGTCTATGGGAGAGATTGTTTACGCAAGGCCGATGCCGTCGCCTCGATCTTGTTGGAACGTGTCCGCCGAGCCGGGTTCGAGCTCGACCGAATCTGCGTCGAAAAACTGGGGACCGGTGCGTCCGCACCGAGGGAACGCTCCAACGTTTCGCAAGCTTCCGAACTTCGAGAAGTTGTGCTGCGGATCGCCGTGGCAGGACGGGACCGCGCGGCGCTCGAGCGGTTCTCACGCGAGTGGGCGCCACTGGTGACCAGCGGCCCGGCCGGTCTGGGTGGCTACACGACGGCTCGGCAGCCGATCCGGCCCGTCTACGCCTTTTGGCCCACGACGGTTCCGAAAGCGTTGGTCGATCCGCACGTGAGCGTTGCTGTCCGAAGCGCCGACGAATGGCGGTCGGAAGGTGTGCAATGAGGAGAAACCATCGCCATGAATCTCGGGGATCTGGCTTCGGCACGAAGTGGGGACAAGGGCAACCACGCGAACATCGTTGTCGTCGCGCGGTCGTCTGAGGCATTCGGTTGGTTGCAGAACCATCTTACGGCGCAGCGAGTGGCCGACTTTTTCGCCGGGCTCTCACCATCGCGCGTGGAACGATTCGCCGTCCCCAGCGTGCGAGCTCTCAACTTCGTCTTGTATGATGTGCTTGACGGAGGAGGCAGCTTGTCACTCCGCACCGATACCCAGGGCAAGTTGCTGGGAACGGCGATCCTGGAATTGCCTTGTCCCGATGCACCTTCGAGTCTTGCGAGGCAGGAGTAACCGGCGATGGAACCGATGATTCAGGTGAAGTGCCACTATCCCAGCGGCACGATCGTGCTGAACCGATCCGAAAAGCGCAATGCTCTTTCTCGGTCGATGATTCGCGATCTTCACCAAGCTTTGGAAGACCTTCACCAGGAGCGACGTGTGCGCGCGGTGATCCTCACGGGTAGCGGCACCGCCTTTTGCGCCGGCATGGATCTCGCCGAGATGAAGGAAACGGCCAAACGCGACGACGCCCAGCAGATGTGGCAATATGATTCGCAAATCTATCGGGAACTCGTCGAGTTCATGCTTCGTTTTCCCAAACCGATCATCGCCGCCGTGAACGGTCCGGCCGTAGCCGGCGGCGCGGGGCTGGTGCTCGCCAGCGACATCGTCATCGCCTCTCCCGACGCTCGGTTCGGGCTTCCGGAACCGCGCCGCGGTATTGTTGCCGGCATGGTGGCACCCCTCTTGGCTTTCCGCATCCCTCCCGGGCAGGCGGCACGACTCCTGCTCACCGCGGAGCTCATCTCCGCTGAGCAAGCCCATGATCTGGGAATCTACCACGAGCTCGTCGACCATGACGCTCTTTGGGCTCGGGGACACGCCTTGGCGGAGACGATCGCTCTTTCCGCACGTGAAGCCGTGCAACTGACGAAACAGATGATCAACGAAACCGTGGGTGAACAGCTCTTCACGCGTATTGCCGCGGGAGCCGCTGCCAGCGCGGCGGCGCGAACGACGGAAGCGGCCGCCGAAGGGCTGGCCGCATTCTTGGAAAAAAGAGAGCCGGTCTGGCCTTGATGACCCGACCGGCTCCCTCCTGCTACTCGAACACGCCTTCAGATTCGAGGTCGCCTCGAGCAGGGCACAGCGCGTTGCAGCACCCTAGCGACACGTATGTGTCTTTGGTTCCTTTCTCGGGCACTTAGCGACGGATGTTCGTTGCAGGAACCTGCGCAGCTGCGCCGCCCAGTTCTTGCACAACCATGTCCGTGATATCCAGTTTGTGCTGATAGACGACGCTCCGCATCAAGCCTTCGGCGATCGACGCTCGATTGTCCGGGTCGATCTGCTTGCTGTCGTAACGCAGGACAAGGACGATGTTGTGGCGCGCTGCGACGCGTGCCACCGCATCGGTGATGTCGCGATACGCCTCATAGTGCGCCTTCGCCTCGCGCGTGAAGAACTCTTTCTGCTTCAGCTTGGCATCGACGGCGGTCGTCGACTCGATCCGAGCCAGTTCCGCCTGAAGCTGCTTGAAGTCGGGACTCCCGGGGCTCAACTCTTGCAGCTTTTGAGCTCGCTTGCGCAGGTCCTGCTGCTTGGCAAGCACCGATTGCTGGAACGATTTGTACTCCTGGCGGATCGCCTTGAGCTGCGCTTGAAGTCGGGGGTGCTGCTCGAGCACCTTCTGCAAATCGAGCACGGCGACATAGCCGCCACCTGTCTGAGCCGATGCCGTGGTTCCGCACGCCAGAATCAGGAGCAACGCGGGCATCCATGCGAGTTTCATTCCAAAGGCCCTCCAATGGCGATTTCGAGTAGCACTGGGGCGAGCAGGCGTTTCCTTCCGCACCGTTCGCCTCGAACAATCATCCTCTCTCGTGGAGACCACCGACGCCCGGCCATTTGAACCGAACCTGCCTAACCGGTAGACTCCCCCCAGCCGTCACAATCGGACGCGGGGCCGTGCTTATACATTCGGCAGCTTCAATGCCAAAGATGGATTTTTTTCCCGGACTTTTGGGTCGCTGCTCTTAAGGTCAAATTGTATAAGTAGTTGCGATCTAGGGGCAGGAACGAGGGCAGAGCGGAGATCTCTCGAGTCCCTCCCGAATGTTGCACGAGGCGTTGTAAAATTCGCCCACCGCTCCGCTGTCACTTGGAGCGGCGATGTCGTTCCTCGAGCGATTCCGTCCACGTCCACAGCTGACCAGCCAACGATGACCTCCCCGTCTCCCGTCGCCGAACCGAACGCTTTGCCTCCTGAGGCCATCGTGCCCGTCATCGACGTGCTGGAGGGAAGGGCCGTTCACGCGCGGTGCGGCGAGCGGCATACCTACCGGCCGCTCGAAGAACACTTTTCTGCTCCGTCGGAGCCCTACCACTTGGCGACTCGCTTCGCTTCCCACTTCCCTCGCATCTACGTCGCCGACCTGAATGCCATTGGTGGATCGCCGCCGCAGCATAAGCTCTATCTCCGTCTATCCGAACTCGGACGCGAATTCTGGATCGACACGGGCATCCAGACGACTCGAGATGCCGAATCTCTCGAGGAAGCATGGGGGGACCGGCCGTCACTGCGCCCGATACTGGGCCTCGAGACTCTTGTCCACCCGGAGAACCTCCGCCCAGTGGCCGCGGCACTGGCCACGCACGAACCGGTTTTCAGCCTGGATCTCAGGGAAGGCCGGCCGCTGACCAACGATTCGGAATCATCCACCGGTGCTCACGCTTGGGTGCGAGCCGCTGTAGATGCGGGGATTCAAGATGTCATCGTGCTGGAGCTCACCGTCGTGGGAACCGGCGGCGGTCCGGCCGCTCTGGAGCTTTGTAGGGAGCTCCACTGCGAGTTTCCCCGGCTGCGGCTGTTCCTGGGAGGTGGGATTCGCACGCCTGCCGACGTGCAGGCCGCTTTGGCGGCGGGTTGTCGTGGTGTCCTCACCGCCACCGCTCTCCACACCGGGACGATCCCATGGCCGGGGTTGTCCCGCGAGTGAGAGATTCCACCCAGTTTCGATCGGGATAGTCATCGGGAAAACGCCGTTTGCGTCGGTCGTGCCGCCCTGGACGGCTTATAATGATGGGAGGATGGCTAGTCTGCGCAAAGTTTGTTGCCCGCGAGGTCGATGCCAGAGATGATACGGCGTGGGGTGACGCCGTTGCCAAAGGTTCTGTTTCCACGTTGCCCATTGGTTCAGCATGCCGTGCCAAACCGAACTTCCGCCTGCCGCTGCGGCACCGCCGAACGAGGCGAGTGCGGTTCGGGACGCGCCGGCGCCTGAACCGCGCCTCTTGGCCACGGAAACGAAGCGGTCGGTCGGAAGTTGTCTGGCCTCTTTTCTGATCCACGCTCTTTTGCTGGTCGTGCTCGCGTTCTGGACACTTTCCGGGCCGATCGAGGAAAACCGGCAGCTCGCCGTGGCGACGTGGGAAGAGGATCCCGGCATGGAACTCGGTGGCGGCGAGGGGGACGTGACCTTCCCGCCGCTGGAGTTGTCCCAAGAGGAACCGCCGGAGGTCGACGAGCCCTTTCTCTCGTCGGGAGTCGCCATGGCCGTACCACTCGAAAGTGACGCATCGACGTCACCTCCGGTGCCCGACGGTGTCTTCTCTGAAAAAATGCGGGAACGGATGATGGAGGATTACATCCGACCCGATGGGGGCGGCTGGGAGGGACGAGATGCGGCGGCTCGAGCGGCGCTCGTGAAAGATGGCGGAGGTGGCGACATAACCGAAGGGGCGGTCGAAGCCGGCCTGGAATGGCTCCAGCGCCATCAGCACTCGAACGGCTCTTGGACCTTTGGGCTGAAAGACGAGCCCTGCAACGGGCGCTGTCGCAACTCGAGCGACCTTTCCAATACCACCGGTGCCACAGGATTGGCACTCCTGTGTTTCCTCGGCCGCAACCACACGCACATGAATGAATCTCCTTATCGGGAGACCGTCGAGAAGGGCATCTATTATCTGGTGCGCCGCATTCGGCAGACAGAACATGGTGGCGATTTGCAGGAAGGCACCATGTACGCTCACGGCATCGCTACTCTCGCTCTTTGCGAAGCGTACGGCTTGACGCGAGATCCGACGTTACGCGAATACGCCCAAAGCTGCGTCAACTTCATTGTGTATGCGCAACATGAAGGTGGCGGTTGGCGGTATGTTCCCAAGCAACCGGGAGACACGACCGTTTTCGGATGGCAACTGATGGCACTGAAGAGTGCCAGGATGGCCGGGCTGCATGTTCCGTCCTTGGTGGCGATTCAAGCCAACTCGTTTCTCGATTCGGTCGGCGTCGAGGATGGTGCGTTCTATGGCTACCT
>WFWZ01000382.1 GCA_015490875.1 Planctomycetaceae bacterium | reverse complement strand
GCCATATCCGACCGCCGCCGTCGTCCACAGGTGCGACCAGAAGCGAGCGAATTCGGGAGATGCCAAGAGACGTTCCACCAGCGCTGCTCGATCACCTTCGCGCCGGAATGCGAGCCACTCCTTGTGCGTAGGAATGCGGCCGATCAGGTCGAGAGTGACGCGGCGAATGAACGTGTCGTCGTCGCACAGCGGTGCCGGTTCGAGGTCGTGTTCGGCATACGAGGATGCCAGAAGTATGTTAATCGACGGCGTGCCTTGCGCGAGGGCAACCGTGCTTAGGAGGATTGGCTGCAGCAAGCCGACAGCGATCACAAGTTGGAACAGCGCTCGATGTGGAGCCAATGCATGATCGGATGGCTGGGGCGCTCGCTCTTGCGCATGCTCAAAAATCATCTTTCTGCGACTCCGCTTCGATGGCTTCGATGTCACGCAGTATCTGCCGCCATTCGGGTCGGACTTCGGCCCGCACGCGCCACGGTTGGGTCGAGCGGTCGACCATGTGGTCAAGCCACTCGTTCCAGACATCGAGTGAGGCTTGTTGGAGCGAACGGTCGATTTCCTGGAGGACGAGGACTTTGCCCCCGAGCGAAGACATGGCGGTCTTCGTCGGCTGGTCGGACATCCGTCGAGCGTACCGCTCGATCGGACGCACCTGTAATCGCAGCATCCGGTAGGCCCGGAACATTTCGCGAAGATAACCGATAAGTTCCTCTTCCGATTCTCCCTCGGGTGCAGTCAAGTGGAGTTTCCCGTCCTCTCCGGGGCTCAAGATGTGCATGACCAAGGCCCGTGCGGCGGCTCCCGCGTCAGCAGCCTGGTCCGATTCGGCTGACAGCAAGACGACCGCCATGCGCGTCTTGAGAAAACGTTTCCATTTCCGTTCGAGTTCTCCCTTTTCCTCGATCTTCTCCGAGAAGTCGGCGGCGGCACGCGTCACGGCAGGGGCGCCTTTGCGAATCCGATCGTATTGCTTGAGGATCTCGGTGAGATGCTGACGAGCTTCGGGGTGGACGACGGCCAGGCCCGAGGCCGTGTCGGCGAGCAGTTCGTTGAGTTGTTCGAAGAATTGCGTGGTGGCTTGCTCGGCGTCCCCCTCGGTTTCTCGGAACATCCACATCATGATGAAGGCTGCAAAATCGGGCTCGGACATCGCCGACTTCAGTTTCTTTTCCAATGAACTCGATTCGGAAAGCTCCCGTTCGTACTCCTGGAGCTCTTCGGCGACGCCCGATTGAGCTCCCGCGAATTCCAACGCCCGGTCGACGAAGTGTTCCGCTTCTTCTCGTCGACTCTCGCGAATGCGGTAGTGGTACTGTTCGTCGGCTACGAAGAGTTCTCCGAGTTGGCGGGCTACCAGATCGACTGAGGGACGCAGTCGGTGTTGGATTTCGCGCACGTAGAGAACGACGGGAGCTCCTTCATATGTGAGGAAGCGGCGCATCAACTGATCCGCCGGCGTTTGGTTGCCCACTTCTTCAGCCAACTCGCGAAGTTCCGCCTCGATTCGCCCTAGATCCTGGTTGAAAACCCACGCTGCTCTTAGGAACTTCGCCTTGTAGTTTTCCTGGTCTTCGCACCACGCGAGTTTGCCCTGTTGCTCGACAAAATGCCGGGTGAAGAAGTCGGGCAGCGCTTGTCGGCGCAGTTCCTGCCGGCGCTCTTCGGCTAGCCCCGCTATTCGGTCGCGAATCACGATCACTGCAGCAGGTGACGCAAGTTTGTCTCGGACTTGCTTGGAAACCTTGTCTTGTTCGTCAAGGTGCTTGGCCAGATCCTCCAGTCGCTTGTGCCAAAGGGCGGTTGCCCGTCGCTCGGAGTCTTCCGGACGCGGAGGCTGCGCAACGAGGCGGATGCGCACCGCCGTCGCCAAGACCAGGAGCGCAGCGAGAGAGATGACGATCCATCGCTTCCAAGGGGCGTCGAGTCCGTCGCCGGGGATCAGGAGACGGCGGAGACGATGCGAGAGGCGAGCGCCGCCGGCCGCTACGGTCGCCACGCGGCCAGTGGGGGCGGCCGCGAGTTCCAACAGGGCGCGTCCGAGCACCGTGGCCAACGACGGATGACGCTCGGCCAACGCCGCATCACATGCCCACTCAGCCGACTCGTCGAATCGTCGTCGAGCCAGGCGAGCCAGTGGGTTGAACCAGTGGATCGATGCGATCAGGCGAGCGACGAGAGAGATGAGCAAATCACGACGCACCACATGGCCGGCTTCGTGTTCGAGCACCGCCCGGCGTTCCAGTCGAGAACGGGTGGCCCAGTAGGCCGCCGGCACGATGAGGGCTCGGCCGCCGGGAAGCCAGGCGAGAAGCGGTCCTTCGTCGGCGTGCGTCCGAAGGGGGATGCGATGTCCATATCCGCGACTTTGCAGAACGGAATCCCATTCACCCTGCCATGCGGCGGGAGCCGCTTCGGCCTCTCGAATGCGGCGATACCACCGAATATAGCGCCACGTGGCCGACCCCAACGTTCCCAGAAAGCCGACCAGCCATCCAAGCCCAAGGGCGGTCCACGCGAGGGAGGCATCCGGGGAGGATCGTGGAGTCGCGGAGCGTGTCGCGGCGTGGGTTGTTGTGGCGAGTTCCGAGGGGCGCGACGTATCGGCGCGAGCCGACAACGCGGCGACCACATCGAACGACTCGAATCCCGTCTCTGCGGGAAGAGTAGGGTGCGCGATGGGTACCTTCCATGCAATCCATCCGCAGAGGACTCCTTGCAGCAGTACCGCTCCCCATGCCCAGCGATGCACGCGCCAGTGACGACACCGCGTCACTCGTAGCACGAGGAGCGTCATCACCGCGCCTGCGGACATCCAGAGTGTGGCCGTCGCCAGCCACTCCAGCCATGTGCGAACCATCATCGTCGCCGCTCCCGTTGGACTCGAGCTTCCGCCTGCTTCAAAAGCTCTTTCAGTTCCTTGAGTTCCGAGGCAGAGAGTTGGGGGTCATCGAGCAAGCGAGCGACTAGAGGGACGACGCTTCCTCCCGCCACCCGCTCGCGCAATGTCCGAAGCGCCTCCTCGCTGATCGCCTCACGCGTGACCGCCGCTTCATACCGAGCCGGACGATCGGTCGACCGCCGCACCAGCCCCTTATCGACCAGCCGGTTCAATCGAGTTTGCACCGTCGTATAGCCCAGCGGCCGCTCGAAGCGGGCATGAGCTTCGGCCAGCGTCAACGGGCCGTGCTCCCACAGGAGACTCAAGATCTCCAAATCTCCCGGCGCCACGCCCGATGGCCGCTTCTTCGCTCGACCTCCACTCACCGTTTTCCCTCCTCTCCATCCATCGGCCCCCTTCACGACAATCGTAGTTTATTACATGTGTCGTATCGTGTCAAGGGCTGGGCTCGATCGTGAGATCGTGATCGTGCTGGTGCAGCGGTGCTTGTGATCGTTACCGAAGATGCGTCCTGACAGCGGCTTCCATCTTCATCTTTCGTCGAAATCGAGTCGAACCACGATTGCAGTCCCTCTCGTGCGATGGACCGCTGTATTTCCATTGTCGAGTACGAGTACGAGGACGAGGACGAGTACGAGCAAGATGGGGTAAAGTGCTTCTTGTGCTATCGCGAGGGGGACCCCAAAATGGCCCAGAGCTGAAAAGGGGTATCGACAGGGGCCAGGTGACGCAGGTGTCGAAGGGAACCAGGAAGCGTGGCAGGCATCGAGGGGTTCAAGCGGACGGGATTGTCGGGCTGGCGAGGTGAGCCGTGGTGGCTGGCCCACGCCATGAGTCTCGTCGTCCATGCCGCCTTGGTAGGAGGACTCTGGATGGCGGGTCGGCCCACGTTTTCCGGGAGGCACATCTCGGTCGAGATCACGTTGGGCGAGAGTGCGGCGTTGGCTCAGCAGGCCGGATTCAAGTCCGCTCCCTCGCCTCAGTGGCGGGAGACGGACGTAGAGGAGTTGCCGGAGCCTCCGTCGGTGGCGACTCGTGCCGGTCTTCCCGATGTGCTTGTTCCCCCGTCGGCGCGCGAGGTGGCGAAGGAGGAACTTGCGACGGTGGGAGTCGTGTCGCCGGGGCGAGCCAGGCGGGCGAGTCAGTTGGTAGACGCGGACATATCCCCTCGCGAGATGGCCGACCGTTCACGTCGCTTACCGCCGTCTCCGGCCTCGCTGGCTGGGAACATCTCGATCGTTCAAGACCGAGGCGTTCGGCGGACTCCGGTACCCGCGAAGAAGCACGTTCCGCCTTTAGAGTACCCTGCCGAGGCCGTGCGCAGAGGACTCGAAGGGCGGGTCGAAGTCTTGGTGAAAGTCGATGCGGAGGGACGAGTCGTCAAGGCAACCGTCTATCGTTCTAGCGGCCACGAGTTGCTGGACGATGCGGCCGTGCAGTGGGTGCGGAGGTGGGAATTCGACGGCACAGACGAGGTGTTCCGTGGCCGGCCGCATCTAGAATTTCGGGTTCCCGTTCGATTTGACATCTTGTCGGAGGAGCGATGACTCGTCCAAGAGCTCCTGTCTGCCGTGATTTGAGACTATCGCCACCGGGACGGGGCAGTTACCATCGGAGGAGACGTGGACCGGTGTTCTCGGGGAAGGCGAGCGGAGGCTTCGACTTCGCAGCGGCCCCCCTTTCCTCCAACTTGGGAATCCGGCGATGACCGACGGTGTGTGGGAGACGGGCAGTGTTGGTTTCTCTAGACGCGTTCGGCCAATGCAGGCGAGGTGGCTGCTGGTGGCAGGGTGGTTCCTGGCCGTCACGCCAACGGTACAGGCTCAAATCATCGTCATCGCCAATCTGACTTCGGATGAAGTCGTGTTCTCTGTTAAGCCGGCTGAGCCCGCGGCGCAGAAAAAAGCGAGTCGATCGAGGGAACAGACCCAAGAACGCAGCGAGTCCGACTCGAGTGCGCCGTCTCAAATCCCGGGCAACAACGTCCCTCTCCCGAAAGCCGTTCGTTTGCCCGCCGGGGACGTGGTAGCACTTTGGGTCGGAAAGGGGGCCGAGTTGCAGCCTCGGGTGGCGAACGCATCGGAGGCTCCCATTTCGTACGTGGTGGCTCCCGGCGGAGCCTATTTCTGGCTGGGCGAGCAGGGAAAACGATCACTGCACGCGATCGACCTGGGAGGGATCGACCCGGAGGCTTATCCCGGAGTTCCCGAGATCACCGAGCTGACAGTGAAGATCCTCGTCGACGACGACGAACCGACGGTGGCCGCGCGGTGGCATCACGTCTTGAAAGCTCGCCTCGACGCAGCCTCGAAAATCCTCGAACGCACCTGCCGCGTGCGTTTGAAAGTGATCGCTTACGACACATGGGAATCGCCGGCCGAGACGACGGGATTGAAGGATGGTTTGCAAGCCTTTGAACGATTGGTGGAACCTGGCCCCGCGCAGGTGGCCATCGGGTTCACCAGCCAATACAAGAAGCTGGATCGCGACAATCCGCATCTGGGGATCATTCGCCGGCCTCTGGGGCGGCACATCCTCATTCGAGAGCGAGTGGGAAGGATGTCCGAACCAGAGAAGCTGGAAGTATTGGTCCATGAACTGGGACACTACTTCGGTGCCGTGCATGTCCTTCACGGACGCAGTGTGATGCGTCCCAATCTGGCCGACGGACGGGCTCGCATGAAGAGCTTCCGCATCGGTTTCGATCCGATCAACGCGTTGATCATGAATCACTACGTGACCGAGTTGCACGCGGGGCGGACACCGGACGTCTTTCGGCCAGCCGTAGCGGACCGCATCTCCCACTTGAAACGCATTCTGGCGCGGATCGCCAGTCCCTCGCTGGCCTCTGCCCCCTCCGGTCAGCCGGCTCCTTCCGAGACCGTTCCTCGCGTCCGTCCGGCACCCCCTTCAAAAACAGTCGGCCATCCTCAACCGGAACTCGACACGCTCTCACGGTCGGTCGCGACATTGTTGCGGGAATTCCGGCGCCCTCCTCCAAAGAATATCGAGGGAGAAGCTCTTGTCGACTGGTATGTGCGCCGTGTCGCGGTCGCTGCTCAGTCCCTTCCTGCCGACTTGGCGCCTCGCGCATTCTTGATCGCTCTGGGCATCGGCTTCGATGATACCGACATGTTACGCACCAGCGCAGCGACGGGAGCGTGGCTTCGTCGTATTGAGAGTGACGACGAGCGCGCCGTTCGACTGCCTTTGGTGCGAAAGACGGCTTTAAGCGGCCGGCACGACTGGGCATTGCACTTTTTCGTTTCCGCGATGCTGGCGGCTCGGTTCGGCGAAAAAGCCGCGACCGTGGCCGGCTATCTCAAGGAACTTCGCGACGCCAACGGAGGCACCGGTTTCGATTCGACCGACCTTGCGGCGAACGCCGAGGGAATCGCTTGGGCCAAACGCATCCTGGATCGTCAAGTCTTGCTGTTAGAGCTGGTCAGTGGCGAACATCTGCCGCGCATTCGCCGGCAAGGGGACTCGCGGGAACAACCATGAAGAAAGCGGACTTGCCAAAGCAATTCCGGCGATTGATGGACTTCGTCCGGTGGAGCGACGAGGATGCTGGTCGAGTTCGGCGCTTAGCGCCGCTCGTGGAGTCCTCGTTCGATCGGATCGTTGCATCCTTCTACGAGGACTTGCTGCGCGATCCCGCCACGGCAGCCATCTTGGACAGCCCCGGCCAGGTCGAGCGACTCCAGGTGTCCCTTCGCCGCTGGCTGGAAGAACTCTTTTCGCTCGAATTCACCCCCCAATACATCGACAGCCGCTGGCGCGTCGGTTGGCGACATGTCGAAATCGGAGTGCCTCAGGTCTATATCGCTTTGGGACTGGGGCGCCTGCGGGCGCGGCTGATCGAAGCGGTGATTGACGCGTGGCCGAAGGGGGAGGACGACTTGGTCCTCCATGTGGCCTCGCTGAACAAACTGATCGACATCGACCAGGCGTTGATCGAAGACGCGTACGAAGCGGAACATGTGGCTCGGCAGCAGCGTGCCGAGCGCCGCCGCTTCGAAGCGGTGCTGCACCAGGAACGCGAGTTCTCCGAAGGCCTCCTGGAACACGCTCAGGCGATCGTGCTGGTCCTCGATCCGGAAGGCAACATTGTTCGCTTCAACCCATACTTTGCTGAGTTGTCAGGTTTTCCCCTGGAGGAAGTGGCTGGGCAGTCGTGGTTTGAACGATTTGTGCCGCTAGAGGAACGTGAGCCGCTTCGAGGTCTACTCGGCAGAATGCTGGAGGAGGGAATGCCGACGCGAGCCATCTCACCGATCGTCACGCGCAAGGGTGAGCTCCGTCAGATCAGTTGGTCCAACAAGGTCTTAAGCGATCCGCAAGGACGGCCGGTCGGCGTCTTGGCGGTCGGGCACGACATCACCGAACTGCAGGAGTCGCAGGCTCGAGCCCTGCAGGCCGAACGGTTGGCGGCGATCGGGCGGATGAGCACGGGGTTGGCTCACGAAAGTCGCAATGCGCTGCAGCGCATTCAGGCGAACTGCGAAGTGCTCGAGGCGGAACTCGAGGGAAACCCGACCGCCTTGCAGTGCGTGGCCCGCATTCAGCGTGCCGGCCATCATCTGAATCTCCTATTGGAAGAAGTGCGCAGCTACGCCGCCGAAATCCGACTCGATCTGACGACCGCGTTGCTCTCGGCCGCCTGGCGCGAAGCCTGGCGACTGTTGGAGAGCCAGTGGCGCAACAGGGATGTCGTGTTCGACGAGCGTATCGACGGGGTCGATCTCGAGTTGGCCTTCGACCACTTCCGGATCGTGCAAGTCTTTCGGAACCTGCTTGAGAACTCGCTGGCCGCCTGCCGCCGCGACCCGGTGCAGATTACGGTGGTCGCGGAGGAGGCGACGTGGGATGGACAAGAAGCTGTGTGCGTACGAGTCTGCGACAACGGCGAGGGGATGGGTCCCGAACAGTGCCGGCGGATTTTTGAACCGTTCTATACGACCAAAAGCAAAGGGACGGGTCTTGGCATGGCACTGGCTCATCGGTATATGGAAGCGCACGGCGGCGGCATCGAGGTCGGTCGGACCGGTGAGGAGGGGACGGAGATCGTGCTTTATTTCCCTCGCCGATCCGAAGCGAATGACACAACCGTGGTAAAGGCGCGAGCATGGACGGGCTGACGGCCGTACTGTTTGTATTCGGATTTGGGCTGCTGATCTTCGGCGCTGAGCTTCTTGTTCGGCGCGCCTCGCGCCTCGCAACCGCCGCCGGTATTTCCCCTCTGGTGATCGGCGTGACGATCGTCGCGTATGGAACAAGCGCTCCCGAGGCGGCAGTGAGCATTCGGGCCGTCTGGGCGGATCCTCCAGAACCCGGGATCAGCATTGGCAATGTCGTCGGAAGCAACATTGCCAACATCTTGCTTGTCTTGGGCGTCTCGGCCGCCTTGGCACCTCTTGCCGTTTCACGCACCGTCATCCGTCGCGCGGTGCCTCAGGTGATCGGTATATCCCTTGTCGTATGGCTCATGGCCCTCGACGGCGTCATCAGCCGACTCGAGGGTGTGTTCCTCTTTGGAGGCTCGCTCGTCTATACCGCCGGCGCCATCTACCGAGGACGGAAGGCCGGTCCAACGTTCGAAGAGGAGATCGAAGCGTATAGCGCTGAATCGATGCGCATCCCGATTGCCTTGCAGTACGTCATCGACGTGGCTCTGATCATCGTTGGGTTGGCCCTGATGGTCGCCGGCGCCGACTGGTTGGTCGACGGTGCAACGGCCATTGCGCGGAGTTTGGGCGTGAGCGAGCTGGTGATCGGTCTGAGCATCGTGGCGATCGGTACGTCCCTTCCGGAAGTGGCGACGTCGGTCGTCGCGACGGTGCGAGGCAAGCGGGATATCGCCGTGGGAAACATTGTCGGAAGCAACGTTTTCAATTTGCTCCTGGTGCTGGGACTCTGCTCGGCTCTCTCCCCTATCGGCATCCCCATTTCGACCAATGCCCTCAAATTCGACCTGCCGATTATGGTCGGGGTCTCCCTTCTGTGCTGGCCCATTTTCTACACCGGCCAAGTGATCTCGCGCCTCGAAGGAGGCCTTCTCCTTTCGTACTACGTCGCCTATCTGCTCTTCCGGTTCTTGCAGGATTCTCAAAACCCGCGCACGACGCAGTTCAGCCAGTTCATGCTTTATCTGGTCATTCCAGTATCCGTTGTCATTTTGGCGATCCAGGTTCTCCGGCAATGGCGGGCAAGCCGTCTGGAAGTATGATGGTAGGTGAGCCCGACAAGGGATTGTCGCTCAGTACCCGCATCATGAGTCCCCTTCAGGAGATCGTCGTATGCCCCGCTTTCGACGGCCGACCCGCCGCCAGTTGTTTCAGCAGACTGCAATAGGAGCCGCCATGAGTGCCACTCTGCCCATGTTGCAATCGACGGTCGGAGCAGCCCAAGCTGATCCGCCGGTCTTCCGGTTCGCTCTCAATACGAGCACGATTCGAGGCCAGAAGAAGACGTTGCCCGAAATCGTTGAGATGGCCGCCGAGGTGGGCTACGACGGGATCGAACCATGGATTCGGGAACTCGAAGCGTACCGGGACAGCGGGGGCGACCTAGAGGAACTGCGGCGGCGGATCGAAGCGAACGGCTTGGAGGTGATCAGCGCGATCGGCTTTCCTCATTGGTGCGTCGACGATGCGAACGAACGGAAAAAGGGACTCGAGCAGGCCAAACGCGACATGGCGCTCGTACGATCCATTGGAGGTGACAAGATTGCGGCACCACCGGTCGGAGCTACCGACGCCCCATTGCCGCTTGACGCTCTAGCCGAACGTTTCGCCGCACTCGCGGAAGTGGGACGTAACGAAGGCGTCCAACCGCAACTCGAGCTGTGGGGGCATTCGCAGACGCTCCATCTGCTCGGAGAAGTGCTTTACGTCGCCTGCGAATCAAAGGTCGAGGATGCAGCCATCCTTCCCGACGTCTTCCATTTGTATAAGGGAGGAAGCGGATTCCACGGCCTGCATCTGCTCGCGGGAACCGCCGTGCATCTCTTCCATATCAACGACTATCCGGCCGATCCACCTCGCGAGCGGATTCGTGATGGCGACCGCGTCTTTCCCGGAGACGGCGTCGCGCCGCTCGAGGAAATCCTCCGTACCCTTGCCACCGTCGGCTTTCGAGGATTTCTGTCGCTCGAGCTCTTCAACGCCGACTACTGGAAGCGAGAGGCGGTCGACGTGTGCCGCGAGGGCTTGGAAAAGACGCGTCGGGTCGTCGAGCGGGCGATGTCTGGCGAGTAGGGATTGCACCACCATGCCATGATCCGACTTGTGCTGATGATCCCGACGCTCGACCGGGGCGGTGCCGAAAAGCAATTGACGCTTTTGGCAACGCATCTGCCTCGAGATCACTTCGACGTCACCGTCTGCACGCTCACGCGCGACGGTCCCTACCGTGAGGAACTTGAGCGAGCCGGAATCCCCATCGTCTCGTTAGGCAAACGCTGGAAGATCGACCCGTTGGCGTGGCGCCGCACCGTGCGGTTTCTGCGCGAACATCGTCCGGACATCGTGCACACGTGGCTCTTTGCCGCCAACGCCTATGGTCGGTCCGCCGCTTTGGCCGCGCATGTGCCTCATATCGTGGGCGCCGAGCGATGTGCCGACCATTGGAAAGTGTGGCACGAGTTGGCCATCGACCGGTTCCTCGCGCGGCGAAGCGACCGATTAGTCACCAACAGCGTCGGAGTCGTCGAGTTTTACGCTCGCCACGGCATCTCGGCCGATCGTTTTGTTGTTATTCCCAACGCCATCGAGCCGTATGTTCCGCCTTCCGAGTCGACGGCTCCGAACTGGCGGCAAGAGCTGGGACTTCCCGCCGACGCCAAACTGGTTGGTGCGGTCGGCCGCCTGTGGCCTCAGAAGAGAACCGAAGATCTGATCTGGGCCTCCGAGTTGCTACGAGTGGTCCGAGATGATGTGTTTTTCCTCTTCGCCGGGGAAGGGCCTCAACGCCGCTCGATCACCGCACTGCGCGACACATTGAAACTACAAGGCCGCGTCTTTCTGTTGGGGCATCGAGAGGACGTGCCAGACTGGCTGGAACAACTCGATCTCTTCTGGACCGCCAGTGGCTACGAAGGGCAATCGAACGCCGTGATGGAGGCGATGCGAGCCGGATTGCCGGTGATCGCCAGCGACCTGCCCGGACATCGCGAGTTGATCACGCCGGGGGAGACAGGCTGGCTCGTGCCGGTTGGTGATCGAGCCGAATTCGCGCGGCGGGCACGGTGGGTCTTGGAACATCCTCAAGAAGCCGCAGCAACCGGTCAGGCGGCGGCACGCAGGATGGCCGAGGCCTTTTCGGTTCAGACGATGGTCGATCGCTACATCGCGTTTTACGAAGAGATCGTCTCGGGAACGGCTCGGTCGCCGGCTGACGCGACCTCCTAGCAAGGCAGGATGGAACGAGCGTATGTGCGGGATTACCGGCGCCGTCTGGAGCAGCGAGCGACTGGCTGTTAACGTCGAGACACTCGAGCGTATGACCGACGTCCTGCGGCACCGCGGCCCCGACGACGTCGGGAAGTGGAGGAGCGAGTTGCGGCATGTCGGCGCGTCGGACGCTCGTCCCGGTGTGGCGCTTGGCTTCCGTCGCCTGGCCATCCTCGACTTGGAAACCGGCAATCAACCCCTCTCGAATGAAGACGGATCGGTTTGGGTCGTCTTCAACGGCGAGATCTACAACTACCGAGAACTTCGCAGGCGACTCGAGGGCTCAGGTCATCACTTCCGCACTCGCGGCGATGCGGAGACGATCGTGCATCTGTACGAAGATCTTGGGACTGACGCCTTCGGGTTGCTCAATGGCATGTTCGCCATCGCCATTTGGGACTCGCGAAAATCCCGCCTCGTACTGGCCCGAGATCGCATGGGTCAAAAGCCGCTCGTCTATCACCATCGTCCAGGTCGTTTGGCTTTTGCCAGCGAGCTCAAGAGTCTTCTTGAGATGGACGAACATCTGAAACGCGACGTCGATCCAAACGTCGTCGATGCGTATCTCACATGGCAATATGTGCCATACCCGCAAACCATTCTCGCCACTGTGAAGAAACTTCCTCCTGCCTCATTTGCTGTCTACGAAGAAGACCGGCTGACCGTCCAAACGTACTGGCATCCCGATCCGGCTCGTCGGTTCGAAGGAACCTATGAGGAGGCGGTGGAGGAGCTGCGTGCGCTGGTGGACGATTCGGTACGTCTTCGGTTGCAGAGCGACGTGCCGCTGGGTGCGTTTCTATCCGGCGGCGTCGATTCGTCAATCATTGTTGGTCGCATGCAGAAGGTTGGAGACGGAAAGACGCAGACGTTTTCGATTGGGTTTCCGCAAGGCGAATACGACGAGTCGGCTTATGCGCGGGAGGTTGCCGAGTCGATGGGAACGGAGCATCTGGACCAGATCGTCGAACCGCAAGCCGTCGAGATTCTCCCGCGACTCGTGTGGCACTACGACGAACCTTTCGCCGACAGTTCGGCCATCCCGACCTGGTATCTATCGGAGATGACGCGACGGTCTGTCACCGTGTGCCTCTCGGGAGACGGTGGCGATGAGCTCTTCTTGGGGTATCCCCGTTACCGAGCCGCCGCGCTGGCCGAGTCGATCGATGCCGTGGCGCCTCTGCGTCGAGTCTTCGCCTGTTCGCTCTGGCAGCGCCTTCCGGCACCGGCTCGGCAGAAGTCGAAGCTTCGGCAGTGGAAACGTTTCTGCGAGGCGCTGGCCGCGGATCCCGTGCGGCGCTACGCCGACTGGATCGGCATCTTCGGCGAGGCGCGCCGAGCGGCACTCTATCGGGACGACTTTCTCGAGTCTCTCGATCCGCACCACGATCCGCTTGCGTTTCTCGCGGCCGCGTGGAGGGAAGCTCGAGGCCGCAGCCATGTCGAAGCGGCGGCGTGGGCAGACCTCCGAACGTACCTGCCGTGCGATTTGATGACGAAGGTCGACATCGCGTCGATGGCGCATTCGCTGGAGTGCCGGCAACCGTTTCTTGATTATCGGTTGATCGAGTTCGCTTTGTCCTTGCCGAGGCAATGGCATTTTCGGAGACTGAAGGGAAAGCGGATGTTGGCTGCGGCATTCGCGGCCGATCTGCCGAAGTCGGTGTTCGCCCGTCCGAAGATGGGGTTTGGAGTTCCCCTCGATCATTGGTTCCGCAACGAGCTGCGAGAAATGACGCACGATCTGCTGCTGGGTGCAGATGCTCGGATCGCCCAGTGGTTCCGCCGGGAAGAGATCGGACGTTTGGTGGAAGAACACGAAGAGGGAGTTTTCAACCACGCCTATCGGCTTTGGGCGCTATTGATCCTGGAATCGTGGCGTCGCCGCTGGAACGTCTGACAGCTCTCGCTTCCCGAGTCCGTTCTTTGCGTCTTCGCGTCTTTGCGCGAGGCACCTGTTTCTCGCAGAGCTCACGTAGGTCAGGCTTTCCAGCCTGACGAGATCCCTCGCAGAGTCGCAGAGCGCGCAGAGGGGGTTTCATAGAATGAGGATGGAAAGCTGGTTAGAGCACTGTGCGCAGTCGTGAAAAACTGGCAGGCTCATGCTGTAAGGAATGATTGATTGCATAGATTGGGAGGGCGAGGCTCCGGCCGAGCCGCCATGTGTCACAAAACTGTCAATATATCTAGCAGAAACACGCACACAATGGATTCCCGGTAATGCAACTCGGATGTGCTGCGTAAGCCGAATCCCCATTTGCTACTCTCTTCCCGACAGTTTCTTTGCGTCTTGGCGTCTTTGCGCGCAAAAGAGGCCTCGCGCAAAGACGCCAAGGCGCAAAGAAGAGAGGCTCGATTCCTGCTTGGGATGGACGCCGAAGCTCGTAGGTCAAGCTTCCGAGCCTGACGGAATTACCGTAACGCGTCGAGGCAACGTACGTCACGCCTTCTAGCCTGACACAAAAAGCACAACAACACTCACTTGCCGTCGGACTGAAATCCTGGCCTACTCCCGAAAACGCTTGACAAACGAATTCGGATCGGCCACAACAAAAGAACTGACGGCCCGGGCGGTTCGGGCAGCTTGGCGTTTCCGATGCGAGTGACGACGCTAAGGAACACAGAGGCCATAGAAAGAATAATCGGGAATCAGATCGAGAAAGGCATAAAGGAGGGGAGGCTCGAAAAGCCTGCGACCGAGGAGGCGGGCAAGCTGACATCAGAAGAGACCTGCCGCGAAAACGTCCTATGAAGTGGACAGGACTATGGCCACCGCGAAGCCAGTGAGGAACCGATCGGTTACACCGGAAGGCGCATATCGCATGGCGCTTAGACTAGCGCGCGAAGGTGACTTCAACGAAGCATTGCCGCTGCTGCAGTTCGCATCTGACCTCAGGCATGAACGTTCGAAATATGCGCTGGCTACATGGTACCTGCATGGCAGGGCAGTCCCTAAGGATATCAAGAGGGCAGTGAAACTTCTCCAGGAGTTGTTGGAATCCGGAATTGGGGAGGCGCACTATGACCTTGCCGTATGTTATGAAACGGGAAGTGGAGTGACACAGGATTGCCGCAAGGCATTCGAGTTGTATTGTCTAGCGGGAAGAAACGGTGTAAGCGATGCCTGGATTGAGGCGGGAAGGATGAGCTTTTGGGGCTTGGGCACCAAGGCGGACCTCAAGGCGGCTAGAGATTTTCTGCTGCGAGCAGCCCGGTCCCATGATTCGGAAGCGGAGTATATGCTTGGAGTGATATACGAAAAGGGTGTGAATGGCACACCAGACATTCAGCGCGCGAGGCATTGGTACCAGCGAGCGGCAGGTCATAATGACGAGTTTGGAAAGAAGGCACAAGCGGCACTGAACGAACTAGACCGAGCAATACGACAGGAGTGACCTGACGGCGGCCGATCCCGTAGGTCAGGCTTTCCAGCCTGACAAAAACTCTCTCGCGGAGACGCAGAGAGCGCAAAGGAATTCTTATAGAACGAGTGTGGAAAGCAGGTTCGTCGTTTGTCCTCGTGTTCTGTCGCTTCCCGCATCCCTACTTTGCGTCTTCGCGTCTTTGCGCGCAAATAAGAAACCTCGCGCAAAGACGCCAAGGCGCAAAGGAAAGGGCAGGCTCTTGCGTGCGATGGTCGGCGAAGTATGTAGGTCAGGCTTTCCAGCCTGACACAGACATCGATACCCGATGATTCACGCCAGAATCTCTTGCACGACACGAGTCGGCTCGACGCCGATCAGGCGTTGATCCAGTCCCTGGAAGGGAAACGTGAACTTTCTCGCATCGAAGCCGAGCAAGTGCAGAATCGTATGGTGCAAGTCGTGGACGTGGACTCGGTCGCGCACCACGTTGAACCCGAAGTCGTCGCTCTCGCCAAGCGTCACGCCTCCACGGATGCCGCCTCCGGCCAGCCACATCGTGAAGCAATTGGGATGATGATCCCGGCCGTCGGTACTCCCTTGCACCATCGGCGTCCTTCCGAACTCGCCTCCCCAAATCACCAGCGTATCGTCCAGAAGACCTCGCTGTTTCAGATCCTGGATCAAACCGGCACACGCGCGTTCCGTGTCGAGGCAGTTCTTCTTGAGATCCCGCACAAGTCCTCCATGCTGGTCCCACGATTCGTGGAACAGTTCGACGAAGCGCACCCCTCGCT
>WFWZ01000381.1 GCA_015490875.1 Planctomycetaceae bacterium | reverse complement strand
CCCGGAGACGAAGCCGCCTACCAGCGGGCCGTCGAGGAACTCCAGCGCCACCTCCCCGCCTGGGAAGCCGCCGGCTTGGTCCCCACGGAACCTCGCCGCGAGGGACGAGCCGACTGGGCGGCAGAGATTTACGGTGCTACGCGGTGGTGCGATACATATGCACCTCGCCAACTTCTGTCGATGGTCACGTTAGTCGAATGTGTTAACGAAACCCTCAGCGAAGCACGCTTAGAAATAGGTGACAAACGTGGGAGAGCTCTCCGCCTTATGCTCTCTATCGCAGTTGATAAGGCGGCAAATTACAATTCTAAGCAGGCAAGTTGGCATAGCGGGAGACAGGTGGTTGGGCCAGCTTTTCAGCGGCACGATTTGAGTATGCGTTGGAGCTTCTCCGAGTTCGATGCAAGCCGCAGTTTACCGTCTTGGGTCCTCCACCAAGTAACTGACGCCGTCAACGCAATTGCCAATCTGGCGAAAGAGCTAAACCCGGGGCTTTTCGGTCAGAACGTTGTGCGTCCGGTCGATCGTTTATCAATTGCCAATCGACCTGCCCAATCACTTCCGGATATCAAGAGCAAAACGGTACGCTGCATCGTGGTTGATCCGCCATACTACGACAACGTGATGTACAGCGAACTCTCCAACTACTTTTATGTCTGGTTAAAACGAATGCTTGGAGAAGAGTTTCCAGAGTTTTTCTCGACGGAGCTGGCTAACGAGGATGAAGAGGCCGTAATGAACGTGGCACGCTTTCGACACGTGGGTCGTAACCGCGTCGAATTGGCCATCGCGGACTACGAAAACAAGATGCGGGCCTGTTTCCAAGAGATGCACCGAATCCTGGCCGACAACGGTGTGCTGACCGTGATGTTCACCCACAAGCGCGTGGAGGCGTGGGACACGCTCGGCTCCAGCCTAATCGGGGCGGGCTTCCGGATCGACGCTTCCTGGCCGGTGCACACTGAAAGCGAACACAGCCTGCACCAAGCCAAGAAGAACGCGGCGGCTAGCACGATTCTGCTGGTATGCCGTAAGCGACCGAAGACGACGGAGCCAGTCTGGTGGGACGACCTGAAGGCCCGCGTGCGCCAGACCGCCCGAGAGAAGGCGGCCGAATTCGAACAGCAAGGTATCAAAGGCGTCGACCTCTACATCAGCACGTTCGGGCCAGTGTTGTCAATCATCTCCGAGAGTTGGCCCGTTCTGACCAGCGAAACCGACCCCAAGACGGGCGATCCGCTGCCGCTCAAGCCGGGAGACGCACTAGATCTGGCTCGCGAAGAGGTGATCAACTTGCGGAAGCAGGGGTTGCTGCTGGGACGGACCGTCGAGTTTGATCCCCTAACCGACTGGTACCTGATGGCCTGGGATGCCTTCCGCGCCGAGGAATTCCCGGCCGATGAAGCCCGCAAACTGGCTCTGGCCCTGGGCCTGGATCTGGAACGTGACGTGATTCGCGAAAAGAAGCTGGTTCGAAAGAAATCGGGCACGGTCGTGCTCTGCCAGCCATCCGAGCGGCGCAAGCGCAACATGGTCGACCCGGACGCCGAATCGTTTCCGCACCTGATCGACGCGCTGCACACGGCCATGATGATCTACGACGAGGAGGGCTCAAAGGCCTGCCAGGTCTTTATCGACCGCCAGGGCCTTAGGCACGACGGCCGCACGAAAGCGTTGGCCCAGGCAATGATGGAAGCCATCCCCACGACCCGCGGCAAAGACGGCAAGTTCCTCCGCCCCGAAATAATCACCCTCGATGCCATGCGCGTTCTGTTCTGGGACGACCTGCCGGCTCCCAAGGAAGAGGAACCAGCAAGGATCGATCCACAGCGAAAACTCTTTGACATGGACCTAGAGGAACTGGAATAGTGAGGGGAGAACAATGCCACGTAAGAAGAGTGTTAAGAAAAGTGCGACTGACTTCAAGACTCGCGCCGACGAAATATCGGCATTTATCTATGCGTCCGTCAAACATCTCTCCGACCAATACGTCTCCTGGGCCCACGAATACGCAGTACTGCGTCTCTACCGAGAATTCGAATCCCTGATTCTCGATGCTCTTGTGGGCGCCATTAACAATGACACGGCGACAATCGCGAGGCGCACTGGTGTCGCCTTTCCGAAACATCTTACTGACGAGGTGTGTGAATATCTGATCGTCGGTGATGGATACTTCGACTTTAGGGGGCGTGACGGGCTTATTCGAACATTGAAGAGATTTGTTCCTGCTTCGCACTACCTCGTCACTAATGTGGAGAAAAGAAAGTACAAGAAGGCTCTTGAACAACTCTCGGTGCTGCGCAACCTATCGGCGCACAACAGCAGAGTTGCAAAGAGGCGTGCGAAGGATGTTTTGAATCAGCAGCGGATGCCTGAGGCAGGAGCATGGTTGACGAAGCAAGACCGCTTGAAGCGCATCATTGACTCTCTCAAGTCCTTGGCCGACGACATTCATGCTGCCGCGCCGTTTTGACGTGACCCAGTAGTATCCGCCGATACTCGATGCCGAGTCTCCGCATCCTTAACCTGAAAATCTCCTACGGGCCGGGCGACGACCGGCTGCGGGAGTTCTTCATTCCGGCAATGGCGGCGAGCATCCGTTACGACCGCGCCGCGGGTTATTTCTCGAGCACGATGCTCGCCGTTGCCGCCGCTGGCGTCACGCAGCTCATCGCCAACGGCGGCAAGATGCGGCTTCTGTGCGGCGCAGATCTTTCGGACGATGATGTCGAAGCAATTCGCAAAGGTCACGAAACGCTGGAGTCCGGCATTGCCAGACGCATGGGGATGCGCCTGGTCTTGCCGGAGAGTGATTTCGTTCGGCGCCGTCTGGAAGCTCTGGCATGGCTCGTCGGAACGGGACAATTGGAAATCAAGGTCGTGCTGCCTACCGATAGTCATGGCCATCCGCTGGCGGCAAGCAAGACGGACTGCTATTACCACCCCAAAGAAGGTCTCTTTACTGACGTCGACGGCAATCAGGTCGCATTTTCCGGAAGCATCAACGAGTCAGCGACGGCATTGGAAGACAACTACGAGTCTTTTTCCGTTTTCAACACCTGGGACACTCCCCCCTACGTCGGCAATATCCGCATCAAGTTCGAAAAGCTTTGGGAAGGCCGCGAGCGCGGCTGGCTTGCCATCCCGATTCCCGAAGCCGTCAAGAACAAATTGCTTACGATGCGGCCGGCGACCGCGCCGCTCAAGGAAGTTACGATCGACAATCCGTCTGACGAGGAAGAACTTGAGAGACATGTCGATGACAAGCCGCTGCCGAGCGATCAACGCGAGAGGATCATCTTCCAGTTCCTGCGTGATGTTCCCCACCTGTTGAATGCTGATCGGCTCGGTGTCGAAACGAGTGCGATCCAACTGTGGCCTCATCAGCAGCGCGTGGTCGATCGGATTGTTAGCCAGTTTCCTGAACGGTTTCTGCTGTGCGACGAGGTTGGGCTTGGCAAGACGATCCAAGCGGGGCTCGCCTTGCGGCAACTTGCTTTGTCGGGAGTCGTACAGCGCGCGTTGATCCTGGTGCCGAAGAGTGTCTTGGTGCAGTGGCAGGAAGAACTGTATGAGAAATTCGTCTTGAATGTGCCTCGCTATGACGGAGCTACGTTTTACGATGTGTTCAAACGCGAAGTGCCGGGCTCCGGCGGCGACAACCCGTGGGACGCCCACCCGATTATTCTCGCGTCCAGCCATTTGGCAAAACGCCGTGACCGCCAACAACAGCTCCTGGCCGCGAAGGACTGGGACCTCGTGATCGTCGACGAGGCGCACCACGCCCGCCGCAAGGACTTCTTGAACGCAAATTTCTTTCGGCCAAACCGGCTACTCGAGTTGCTGCGAGGGCCGGAACATCGTTCAGGCTTGTGCGAAAAGACACGCGGATTGTTGCTATTGACCGCAACACCGATGCAGGTCGACCCGCGCGAAGTTTTTGACCTTCTCACGCTGCTAGGGATGGGTGGTCGCTGGGGCGTTGAGGGAAACTTCCTGCGTTACTTCGAGGAGTTGCGTTATCCATTCGAAGAAATCGATTGGCCCTTTGTTCTCAACATGCTCGGCGATTACTTTGCAACAGGTGGCCAATGGGATGAGCAGTTTTGTCGGGTCGCGGAACAACGTCTGGGCCCAGTTACTTGGGACCAGATGCAGCATCTTCATTGTTCGGCGAATCCAGAAGGCGTGATTCGCCAATTCAATGCCCAGGCACAGGCGGTGCTGCGCGAGCTCGCAGTCCGCCATACGCCATTGCGTCGGCACGTTTCACGCAACACCCGGTCGTTGCTCCGCGAGTACAAGAAACGTGGCATACTAAAGGAAAACATTCCCTATCGAGACCCACAACCGGAGTGGATCGAGCTAAAGCCTGACGAAAAAGAACTGTACGACCGAATTGAGGAGTACATCCGCGATCACTATCAGAAGTACGAAGCGGAACGAAAGGGTCTGGGCTTTATCATGACAGTCTATCGCAGGCGGCTGACGAGCAGTTTCTACGCCATCACAAAGAGTCTCGAACGTCGCCTCGCATATCTAAAGGGTGAAAAAGAGGGCGCTTGGCTTACCGAAGAGGACGTTGACGAAGAGGATCTGGACCAAGATGTCAGCGAGGTGCTCTCCTTCGATGCCGCCGAGGAGGAAAAGGAGCCTGAAGTCCCGCCGCTATTCGCAAGCGAGATCGCCTACGTCGAAGACTTCCTTGCCGATCTGCGTGCGTTGGGAAGCGACAGCAAATTCGAACAACTTACCAAGGACTTGACCGAGATTCTGATGAAACGGGACTCGGTAATCGTGTTTACGCAGTACACGGACACGATGGACT
>WFWZ01000380.1 GCA_015490875.1 Planctomycetaceae bacterium | reverse complement strand
GTACACGTTCGTCTGTTCGCCTCAACCGGCGCAGTGGGGAGCCCTCCAGGCACTCGATACGCCGATCGACGATTACGTGGCGGCTTACCGAGCCAAGCGAGACCGGATCGTGGAAGCGCTGTCCAGTTCGTATCGTTTTGCAAAGCCTGGCGGAGCATTCTATCTATTCGCCGAAGCGCCGGGTGGTGACGGTACGCGTTTCGTCGAACGGGCGATCGCCCACGGCCTTCTGATTATTCCTGGGAACGTCTTCAGTCGCAAAGATACTCACTTCCGGCTTTCTTACGCTGCCGAAGATGCCGTCATCGAGCGAGGCATCGAGGTCCTCTTAGCACTGGCCGAAACCGCAAAGAGGAGGCATCCCGTCGATCAGCCGCGAAGCGGCGGCACACAATAGCTGTGGGTGTCAGCCCACAGAATCCGGACATGGTGGAACGTGAAGTGGTTGTTTTTGTCAGGCTAGAAAGCCTGACCTACGTGAGTCTTGCAAGAATCAAAAGGTCTCGCGCAAAGACGCCAAGACGCAAAGGAGAAATTACGCAGGGAGCAAGAGAAGGCACGGACGACTCACACGCTCTCCATTCTCATTCTATGAACCCCCCTCTGCGCTCTTTGCGACTCTGCGAGAAACCCCTCTCCGCACGCTCTGCGGCTCTGCGAGAAATCTTCTGTCAGGCTGGAAAGCCTGACGTACGACTGAAACCCCGAAGAGGCGGTATCCCGTTGATCAGCCGCGAAGCGGCGGCATGCAATAGCTATGGGCGTCAGCCCATAGAATCCTGAAACCCCGAATCCGATTCTTCAGCCTTCGGTCCTGAGTCGCGTTGTCAACGCATGACGGCGACTGGCGTAACAGGGCAGGTGGGATCCCCGGAGTTGGCTCTTCAGGTCGACCCGGCTCTTCGCAGGACCGCCGCATAGCCGCAACATGCCGTCCCGCTCGGCCACCCACTCCGCCAAGCGTTGCAACTCGCCGACCAACCGATCATCGAGCGTCGGCAGGGCATCGAGTTCGATGACGATGCGGTTGAGAAAATGCTTGGCCAGTAGCTGCGTCACCTCGTCGGCCAGGTCGCACTTCGAGGATCCCTCCGGCCCAGCCGGTTTCAGCCGCACGAAGAGCCAGTCGGGTCCGCGCGAAACCTCCGCGATCCAATCGCAATGATGGTGAGACATCCTTCCGGTCCTTCCTGCTCGAGGCGCACAGCTCCATCTCATGGGGCCGCCAGGGTGCGAATCCTCCCCCATTGCGATTATCATACAGGAGGACCAGCTCGGCTGGCAACGCGATTTGGCGAATTCTGCGCCACTTTCCATGATCCGCCATCCAACTTCTGATTTCCCGCCAAAACCCCCGCCATGCACCATACGCACCATCATCGGATTCTCGCACTCTTGGTCCTGTTTGCAGGAGGCAGGCCCATCGCGGCGCAGCAGTCACCCGACCAGACGCTCAAACAAATCACCACTCGCTCTCCCGAGGCAACGGTTTCGCTGTTCGCCGCCGAGCCGATGGTGCAAAACCCCACAAGTTTAGTGGTCGATTCGCGCGGCCGCGTTTGGATTACCGAAGGACTCAACTATCGCCTTTGGGCCGGATCACAGCGGGGCAAGTTTCAGCGGATCGCAGGTGCCGACAAGATCAAGGTGCTTGAGGACACTGACGGAGATGGCCGAGCCGACAAAGTGACGGTCTTTGCCGAGAATATCTTTCCGGTGCCGATGGGGTTGGCCCTCGAGGAGCATTGGGAGGATGGCGTCTATCGAGGTTGTCGAGTGTTCGTCGGCAACTCCCCGAACTTGCTCGTTTTGGAAGATCGCGACGGAGATGACCGAGCGGACCACCGCGAACCGTTGCTGACCGGCTTTCGCGGCGTCGACAGCGACCACGGCATACACGGTTTGCAACTGGGCATCGACGGTTGGCTCTACTTCACGGTGGGAGACACTCGTTACGGGGTGAACCACAACGGACCTGATCAGCCGACGTTCGATGTCACCGACCGCTCGGGACGGCGTTTGAAAAGTGCTCGGTACGGCACGGTCTGCCGCGTCCGCCCCGACGGCACGCAGATGGAAGTCCTCGCCTACCGTCTGCGCAACGACTATGAAGTCTGCGTTGACAGCTTCGGACGCCGCTTCTTTTCCGACAACGATGATGATGGCCATCAGGGATGCCGCGTCGGATGGGTTCTACCGGGCGGGAATTTCGGGTACCGCATGCCGGGAGCCCGACTCCACAACGCGGAAGAGATGCCGGGCGTCGTTCCCAAGATCGTTGGCACGGGCAACGGATCCCCGTGTGGACTGCTCGCCTACGAGGGAACGTTGTTTCCCTTCCGCGGTGCGCCGGCCATCCTGGAAGTCGACGCAGGAACGCGCCAAGTCAACTTCTTCCCGTTTGCTCCTCACGGAGCCTCCTTTCGGACCAACTACAAAGTGTGGCTCAAAGGAGACGACCCCTGGTTCCGCCCCATCGATTTGGATGTCGCTCCCGACGGGACGATCTACTTGTGCGACTGGTACGATGCCGGCGTCGGCGGCAATCGCGTCAGCGATCAGGAATTGGGCCGCATCTATCATATCGCTCCGGTCGGGTTTCCTCCTGCTCGAGCCTCGCGGCCTCCCAAGACCCTCGAAGACGCCCTCGAGGCTTTTCGCTCTCCGAACCGCACGCGTCAACTTGCCGGACGCGCTTGGCTGATCGCGCATCCCCAAAAGGCGAGACCGGCGCTGGGCCGCATGGCGAGCAAAGGGAAGCCGGTTCATCGGGCTCGCGCCTACTGGACACTCTACGCTCTTGATCCGGAGCATCCCGACGAGGTAGTGCGAGCCTTGAAGGATGACGATCCGGTCATCCGCGAATTGGCGGTCAAGATTTTGTCGGAGGACTCGAGTCGCGAGGCGGTGGCGCACTGGCCTGGCGACCGCATCCCGCCTCCTCGCGCCACACATTGGCTCGACCAACTGAGGCCACTTGCCGACGATCCTCATGCAAACGTCCGCAGACAATTGCTGACGGGATTGCGCTACGTGCCGACGTCGGACGTGGCCGAAGAGCTGCTCACACTGACCGAAAGTTGGGACGGCAAGGATCGCTTCTATCTCGAGGCCCTACGATTGGCATGGGCCGATCGCGAACCCTCGTTCGTGACTCGCCTCTTTCACAAGCTTCAACGTCGGGTCGAAGAATTCGCAAGCCGTGACGATGTCCGAATTCGTGATCCTCTCGCGCTCCCGCCCTATTATCCCGTCTCTTCCAACAACGCGTACCTGCGGCCGGAGGACCGACTTCCACCCGCCTCCCCCGCCACGCAACTCGCCGGGATCGCTTGGGTGCTTGGCCGTCCCGAAGCGGTCGACGCCCTCGCCGCCGTCTACCGAAGCCCCGAGCGGACGGCGGATGAACGCGAAGCCCTTGAGCGAGCTTTGGCACGACTTCCCGGGAGGCGCCCAGCCCAGATCATCTTGGAAGCTCTTCATGCAGCGAGCGATCCTGTCGAACAAACGCGACTGCTGCGCCTCCTTGCCCAGAACATCTCAGGCGTCTGGAAAGAGGGGTCTGCCGATCCGAAACTCCGGGAAGCGGTCCGACGCTATTGGGAACATCCCGATACAGCACCGGCGGCGGGTGCTCTGGCCGCCGCCGCGCGTCTGGCCGAATTTCGCGATCCCCTTCAGCAAAGGATAAATGACACGCGAGTGTCACCTTCCGTTCGCGCTTCGGCACTCGAAGCTCTTGCTCAGCTCGATCCGGCCGCAGGAAGCAAAGCCGCCAAGCGGATCATCGAATCGATGGTCTCCGGCACTTCGGTTCCCGCTCCGTTGGCTCGCGTCGCCTTGGCACTCGTTAGCCGCCAGGGTAAGCAGGGCACCGGAACACTGGTAAAGCTGGCACTGCAGGAGGATCTTCCGGCCGACGTTCGCCGGCAGGCACTTGTCGCGCTGACGCAAACGACGACGGGCGCTCGGCGACTGTTGCAACTGGTCGAGCAGAAAAAGGTCGATCGCCACTGGCAGAACCTGGCACTTTCGCTGTTGAACAATCACCCCGATCCGAAGCTTCGGCAACAGGCTCGTCAACTTTGGGAGAAGCTCGGCGGCCGGCAAAAGCGCCTCGTCGATTTCGATGCCGTCTTGTCTCGGAAAGGAGACGCTAGGCGAGGAGAACGACTCTTCTTCAAGGCTCCCGAGGGAAGTACGGCATGCGGTAGCTGCCATCGGGTCCGCGGTCAGGGATCGTTTGTGGGACCGGACCTTTCGACCATCGGCCTGAAGTACGGCAAACGCGAGATGCTGTTCCATATCGTCGAGCCGAGCGCCGTGATCAATCACAACTACACCGGCGAAGTGCTGCAACTGGAAGACGGTCGCATCGTCAGTGGAATCGTCGTGTCCGAAGACGGCGACTCGGTGACGCTGATGACCCCGCAAGCCGACCGGTGGACGCTTTCTCGAGACGAAATCCTGGCACGGAAGCGACTGGAAGAGTCGGTCATGCCCGCCAATCTCTGTGACGCTCTCACCGACGACCAGCTCGCCGACCTCCTTGCGTTCCTCGCGACGCTTCGAACGCCCGTCATCGAAATTCGATCGCTGCGCATGGCGGCTCCGGTCACGGCGCACGTGGCGCTACCGGCCGATCCTCCGTTCGACTTCAGTCGTCCTCTGCCGGATCCCGGCGGCAAGCCCAGACGTTGGCAAATAGTCGAAGCGGACCGGGACGGCTTTTTCCATCTGCCGGCCGAGGCCGACCGCAAGCTCGACACCGACGCGTGGCTCGCCGTTCGTCTGCGAAACGACGTCGAACAAGATGTGCGTCTTGCGCTGAGGGCAGCCGGCGGCATCGACGCCTTTATCAATCGGCGGCACGTGCCGATCCCGCACTGGGGCATTGCTACTCCGATGACGGCAGCCGGTGGGATCCGCTTAACTCGCAGAGCGGCGATGCGGGTTCCCAAAGGAACCAGTATTCTGTGGGTGCACATCGGCTTGCTCCGCGAACCGAATCTGCTGTCGTTAACGCTCATCCCGACACGACCGGGCCAACTTCACATCCTCGAGTCCGCAGCGGAAGCGACTGCCGACTGACACTTAATCGTGCTCGTGCTCAGCGCAGGGGGATCCTGTACGTTGCATCTTGCGATGAATGTCCCCGATTGTGCTGACGCCCCCATCTACCAGCGTCTTGCACCCGCGATCGGTGATTTTCACCGCTTAGTCAAGTTTCTCCATCAGGACCCAGCGCACATCGACGGCAGCCTGGCCGGGGATTTTGGGAGCCTTCAACGTGAGTGTCGCTCGGCCGGCACGCAACTCGATCGGTGGCAATGCCAAGGGCCGAAAGTCTTTCACCAGTGACTCGCTTCCGCGAGGCGCCCGATCCGCCTCGGCACCAATCAGAGGCGGATCGAAAGGCTGTTCCACCTTCGCCGAACTACTCGCCTCGCCTAGATGCAACTCGAGTCGACACCCGACGTCCTCTTTGCGGCACGTGTAATAGATGACTGGGCGGTACCGTCCCGCTTGAGCGACTTCCACATCCCATGTGATCGCATCCTGCGGCGACGTCCAATTCGTAAAGAACGAACAGTTGGGAGCTCGCGCACTTCGGCGCACGTGACCATGCGGCTGGCCATCTCGAGCCGGCAACCAGGTCAACCGATGGCCGGCCCCGATCGGAAAGGGCCGGTCGCCGGGTCGCGGCAGCTCGGCGACGACGTCCTCTTTCCAGCGGCGCACGGCGTTGCGCAGCTCTTTGGCTACGTTCGGGTGTTGGTTCGAGACGTCCCGTCGCTGCCCCGGATCGGCGACCATATCGAAGAGTGCTCCTCGCGGTCCCAGGCGGTAGCGTTGGGTCCGGACGCTGATCCGGCCTCGGAAATAAGAAAAGATCTTGCGTTGCCGAAGTTCCTTGCTGGGCGCTTGGCCACGAAGCACGTCCACGAGATTCATTCCATCCAGCGGTTTCTTCGGCTGGTGGTGGATTCCTGTCAAAGCGACGAGCGTGGGGAGGAGGTCGATGGCGGCCGCAATCTGCATGACTTTCCGGCCGCGAGGCAGGTGCCCCGGCCACCGCACCAGGCAGGGAACCCGCACGCCTCCTTCGTCGACCGAGCCCTTCCGCCCTTTCATGTCTCCATTGAAGCGCCAGCTATTGGGTCCGTTATCCGAGAAAAAGACGACGATCGTGTTCTCGGCCAGCTTGAGCCGCTCAAGGCACTCTAGGAGGCGGCCGACATTCCAGTCGATATTGGCGTTCATCGCTAAGACGGCTCGCGTCACCTCCAGCTTCTCGCGTTTCGGATCGCGGTGACGCAGCGGAACTTCCGCATTGCGAAATCGTTCGTAAAAGCGCTCGGGCACTTGGAACGGCGAATGAGGCGTGTTGAACGGAACGTAGCAGAAGAAGGGTCGATCACGGTGCCGCTCGATGAATTGGATCGCATGGTTGGTCAAGTCGTCGATGATGAAGCCTTTGCCGCGAACGAGTTCGTTATTGTGCTCGAGAATGGGGTCGAAATAATGCCCCCAGTGTCCCGACGTGAATCCGTAATAGTCCTCGAAGCCGCGTGCGTTGGGGTGGTAGGGAAACTGCGTGCCGTTGTGCCACTTCCCGTACGCGGCCGTGGCGTATCCAGCGGCCTGGAAGACTTCCGCGATCGTCTGTTCGTCCAAATCGAGTCGCTCACCGCCTCGCGACACGTCCCACACGCCGCCCCGCGGATGGTAGCGTCCTGTCAAGAACTCGGCGCGCGTCGGCGAACAGACTGGGCAGACGTAGAACCGGTCGAACATGACTCCGTCGCGAGCTAACGAATCGATATTCGGAGTCTGCAAGTTGGTATTGCCGTGGCAACTCACATCGCCCCACCCCATATCGTCCGCCAAGATGACCAGGACATTGGGACGCCGACGTGGTGACTCGGGGGATTGTGCGGCAAGCCGCAAGGGATTCTGCAGAACCGCGAAGGCGAGTGCTCCGAGGCAAAGAATGCGAAGACTAATACCTGAGTTTTTCACGATCTTCCTCACTGGGG
>WFWZ01000379.1 GCA_015490875.1 Planctomycetaceae bacterium | reverse complement strand
TCTGTTCGGTCGGTGTCATTCCCGTTCAAGCCGATCTCTGTCTGGCCGCCACGTTGGGACTCGATCACGTCGAGCGCAACGGCCACCACTTCCATCCCGGCCTGACGTATCTACCACCGCACAGTCGCGAGGAGGCGATCGAAGCGCACCCCGATTTCTATACGCGGATCGAGGGTGTTGTCTCGCCGCATGTGCAAGACGGAGATTTTCTGATCGAAAGCTTCCACAGTGAGGGATTCGGGTTTCGCTGGCGACCACACGAATCGGATTGGCGTTCACCTGAGTCGATTGACTGGACATCGTTTCTTGCGGAGACACAATCATGAAAACGACGGTCGTCGGAAGCTATCCGGTGCCCATGTGGCTGCGCGTTTTCAGTACTCGGGAAAGTCTGCGCGATGCCATCATGGCCGTACTGAAGACCCAGGAACTGGCGGGCATCGAGGTCGTCGCCGATGGAGAACTCTATCGGTGGGACATCAACCACGCGGAAACCAACGGGATGATCGACTACTTCGTACGGCCACTCGACGGTGTCCAAAACGAATTGACGCTCGAACAGATCGAGCGATGGCGGTCCAAACCTGGCAACCGTTTTCGCGCGAAACCGCCGGGCATCGTCGTCGGACCGATCGGCCCGGGAAAGTTGAAACTCCAGCACGACTATCGCCTCTATCGGGACCTCACGCACCATCCGAAAAAGTTTACGGTCACCAGTCCCTACATGCTGGCGAAGACATTGGCGGACGAGCACTACAACGATCTAGAAGCACTCGTGATGGCGATTGCCGACGTCCTGCGAGACCAGCTTCATGGGATCGACGCGGACGTCGTCCAGGTCGACGAAGCCAACGTCACGGGGCATCCCGACGACGGTCCCGTAGCAGCGGCCGGCATCAACCGCGTCCTGGAAGGCGTGCAAGGCGAAAAGGCGGTCCACCTCTGCTTCGGCAACTACGGCGGACAGACGATCCAGCGCGGAACCTATGCGAAACTCGTCGACTTCCTCAATGCACTCCAGGCCGACAGCCTCGTGCTCGAAATGGCTCGCCGCCCGGTCGACGAACTTCAGATGCTCCGTGAAATCCGCCCCGAGTTGAAGCTTGGGATCGGCGTCATCGATATCAAGGACAATGAAGTCGAATCGCCGGAGCTGGTGGCGTCGAGGATCGAGCGAGCGGCGAAGGTGGTGGGAGCGGATCGCATCGCCTACGTCCATCCCGACTGCGGTTTCTGGATGTTGCCGCGCAGCGTCGCCGATGCCAAAATGGTGTCACTTGTCCGAGGCCGAGACTTGTTCGTCGGCAAGCCGGCGTAGCCAGGCCACCAGCTCTCGATCGGCTCGAGGTTCTTGCTCGGCAATGAGCTTTGACAGGAGGGGAGCCTGACCGGTCACGCGGAGTCGCGCCAAGTAGTGCCGCAGCAGTTTGCGGCGCTCGGGCGAGGACTCGAGCAGCCAGTGGACCCATGCCCACGATTCGGCGTAATCTTGCTGCGACATCTGCTCGGGTGACTGGAGAGCCTCGAGCCGAGCTAGGTCCGGTTTCCACTGTCGCGCATCGAGTGCCTTGTCGAGGCGGCGGATATGCCGTTCGTGACGTCCGTCGGCCGTCCGAGGCACCTCGGAGTATTCGGCCAGCCCCTCGTCCAACCACAAAGGAAGGCCGGGAACGACGGCGTGGAGGTAGCCATGAGCTACTTCATGGCGCAGATCCTCGGCGACTCGGTCTCCCCAGTAGGCGAAGACTTCCAGACGCGTGTCGGTTTCGACGAAAAACGCTCGGCGGTCGGGAAACTCGGGAAACCGCTGCCTCAAGTACGCCGTATACGCCTCGGGCGACTCGAACAAGTAGACGTGGATCGGCTCGTCCGAAACCGGCAGCCCCAGGAGTTCGTGGACATCGTTGCGACGTGCCACCAGTTCGTTGAAGAGCCGGTGGCGCCGAGGCAGTTCGAAGTTGGCATGGATGCGCAACTGGTCGCGCGTCAATCGGCGTTCCATCGGCAGTGGAGCCGCCGGAGGCGCCACGGCGCACCCGCCCACGAGCCCGACCGACCACATCAGGAACAGTCGATTCGGCCATCGCCATCGACACTCACCACTGCGAAAACGCGTCCTCATGACGGTTTACTCTGCCCGACTTGCCTTCGTCACACGCTCGATCGATCCGTGGCGCGCTCGCGAATCAGGCAGTCGAGTTCTTCCTTGAGTTTGGTCAAAATAGAGTCGTAAGAGTAACGCCCCAATGTCTGGGGACCTCGCTTCAGGTTGACATAATTCGGACCGCACCACAGTCCCAAGTCGGCGTCATCAGTCTCTCCAGGGCCGTTCACGCGGCAGCCCATCACCGCAATGGTGATGTCGTACTCGCGAGCGTACTGCGTCATCGCGCGAACCTGCTCGGCAAGTTCCACGAACGCCTCGTTTTCGACTCGCGAACAACTCGGGCACGAAATGATATTCAAGCCCCCTTGGTTGAAGTCGACGACGGTGCGCACACGTCCGGCCGCGATGTCGGCGAGAATCTGACGAGCCGCCTCGATTTCCTCGGGTTTTCGGGGATTGGGAACGGTCAACGAAACGCGGACAGTGTCCCCGATTCCCCGTCCGATCAATTGCTCGAAGGCGATCCGCGTCTTGATGATCCCTTCGGGAGGCATCCCTGCTTCGGTCACGCCCAGATGCAGCGGCACGTCCGGCCGCTGCTCGGCGAACTGCCGATTCGCCTCGATCACCTGGCGCGGGTCAGAGTCTTTGAGCGAAACGCAGTAGCGATGAAAGCCCAGTCGGTCGACCCACTCGCAGTGCTCCAAGGCGCTCGCGACCATTGGACCGACCGTGTCTCCTTCCTCGAAGAGATGCTTCTTCTCCGGATCGATGCTGCCGCAATTGACCCCGATTCGCATCGCACAGTCATGCTCGCCCGCCACGTCGACCAGGAACCGCACCTTCTCCTGCCACGGCTTGGATCGCTCATGGTGATAAAGGTGCCCCGGGTTGTAGCGGATCTTGTCGACGTGAGGGGCCACGCGAGCAGCCAG